>NZ_JBQHSE010000019.1:0-60750 GCF_052066395.1 Bariatricus sp. HCP28S3_A4
GTTTTAAAAGACATATGCAAACCACCTTTATTTGATAAGATGATTATACCATATGTCTTTCATCAATAATAGTTATTTAATTAGTTGGAAATACCTTTTGACCCCAGCATCGTGGCAAAAGGATCGTCCCCTTAAAATTATTTTTGTCCCGATTTTTTTCCATCTGACTGATTTCTTCATATTTCTCAAGATACTCCCGCATTACAGGATCTGTAGTTTCGCCTTTTTTCTTTTTAGCAGTTTCCGCTTCCAGTTTGTCCATGAACGTATGGATCTCCTCATAAGCCTCTGGTTGGTTTTTCTTTACTGTCAGCACAAAATGTCCTTCCTGTTCATGGATCTGGTCCATGATTGCGGTCTGCGTTCCAATCGCATCAATCGTTATAATAATTCCACTGATATCCAGAAGTTTCAACAATTCAGGAATCACCGCAATCTCATTCGTCTTTGAATCTACAGGAAGCTGTGCAAGCAGCAATCCCCGGACAGTTTCCACGACGTTCAAAATCATTGGAGTTGCCGCACATTTTGTCTTTTCCGTTGCGCCACAGAGCGCTTTCCCGTCAATTGCAAGATGGGTATTCTTCGAGTCCACGATTTCTCCAATCCATTCCATAAAAGCACACAAGGCTAATTCCTCATCAATTCCGCTCAGCATCCGACTAATCGTGGAAGACGAGGCGATCCCGTATTTCAATTCCATATGTTTCCGCAGCCATTCCAGGTTATGTTTGCACCAGTTAAGACTCCTGCGGATCGTTGTCCTGCCACAAAGAAATTCGATTGTGACACATACCAGCATTTCTGCCAGATTGTGTCTTTTCTCTCTGTTGCATCGATAATCTGGGATCTGCCTGAAATAATGAATCAGTTTTTCTGTCAGAAATGGTTTTTCAGCACATTTCCAGAGCCACCTGTATTTTCTCCAGAAGTTCCTGCTGTTCCTCATTAACTTTTGAAATGATTTCAGTTTTATTCAGACATACTAAATAGATTGTCTCTAACTTATGCAGTTCTTCCAGACCCACGCCCCATTTTTTATATATTCTGCGGGACAAAGACGATATCTGAGCTGCAAACTGATAACGAAAATCCGATTCTTTTTTCATCGTTCGTTTTTTCTGGATATAAGAAGTTGGAGATTGCTTGAAAAGAATAATAGAAAGTACATCTTCCCAATCATCCCCTAATGGTTTTTTCCAGTCATCCGGGCACAATTCCCAGACAGCTTTTGAAAACCCGTATTCCCATACTTCTGCATCTGTTAAAGATACCTTCTTTTTGTTGCTTTGTATTACCCCTTCCGGAGTAATAATGCCGATATAAGTATCGACCGGCTGCGGATATTTTTTCCCTTTTACACGCCGGGATGTTCTTTTATAAAGGTAATAAGAATCCCCCTTTTTTTTCACGGTAGTTCCCTTTACACGGTGTTTTTGAACCCATTCTGGATATTTTTTCTCAGTTACTGGCATAATGTCCTCTCCTTTCCGTATAAGTGGTGCATACCTATACTTTATAGACATCATACCTCTACTTGACCTAAAAGTCGAGGGTTATACACGCTTATGTATAGCATGTATAACCCTCGATGAAATCTGATCTTTTTAGAATTTTAAAATATCTTCATGAAACAACCCTGAAAACATTTATTTATCAAATTAACTGATAAATTGCAAGCGCTAAATTGATTTGCACAACTAATTATAATAGAAATTATATTCAACTATTCTATCTTTTACATTTGCTAATAGTATGCTATACTGAAAATGGATTTCATTTGAGGTGCGGTCGTTCCAATAAAACTGAAAGATTGCCAGATTGAAACGTAATATTCTATTTTACATATATGCTTTATGAGAAAGGATGGTTTTATGGATTGGAAAATGATAGTATTAATTGTTTTGATTATTATTTTCGTTATAGTTCCTGTATTATTTGTTATCATTAAAAATGCAGTAAGAGCAGGAATCTTGGAGGCATATGAAGTTTTTCAAAATGAAGGAGATAGGAATAAGAATATAAATTAAAGTTGAGCGATACCCCAAAAGTGTAGTTGTTAGAGGGTAATTGAGACTAATATGTCCCCCAAATTTTCTCTTGGACACATATTTTGAAGTAAAAAATGGATGCTTCCCTGATTTTACAGGAGGCATTCATTTTATTTACCCTGAATTCTAGAGAAGGAAAGTTGCAAAATACTTTATCAAGTATTCTCTGTATCTGTTTTTAATTTGGAATCGACACGAAATCATATCTAGTATAAGTGATTTATAATATTTTAAATGAAAAGTTAAACTAGGATATGTCTATTGTTCACTTCTACAAAATGTGTAGTTTTACCAAAATCTCTATCTATTATCTTATTAACAATCTTTCCACTCTGCCCTTATAAGAATGATATTCTTTTTTGAACATTTTCCAATTAATCTGGTCTCGTGTATAACAACTGAATTGCATAATGAAAGTAAACGCACCATAGTCGGTACGACTAATTGATTAGCCGCTCCGAAGAGCGGCATTGGTTTTAAAGTTACTTTCTGCATTCCGTTGGCAACTTGTCTGACCAAGGAAGCAAATCTTCACAGAAACTTGTATCATGGTCATCCATGCGCTTTGGAATCTCTGTCAGAAGGTATTCAAAATAATTGTAAGGTTTAAGATTATTAGCCTTTGCAATTTCTGCAATGCTATAAATGATTGCGCTGGCTTCTTCTCCTGCAATGGTATCAATCATAACCCAGTTTTTCCGAATTGAACAAAGTCGCGTCCGGTATATGGGGATTCAATATCTCATATTCTGTCATTATTTTTGGATAAGCAGAACTGTCTATGGAGAAGACGATCTCGAAAATCCAGGAATTTTTTTTGATTTTTGGCAGAGATTCCCCTTACCCCAGTTTTGTAAGTACGGTATTCGTTTTGAGTTTGGTTTAGGCACTGTTTTTTCGGTGTGTCATATATCTGGAACACACCTTATATGATACGTTCCCTCCACAACACGGACATACTGTGACATCCTTTTTGTACAGTATCTTGATCGCATGTACTTTATCTTCCTTCCTGAACCGTCTCAGAAATTCACGGCAGCCGATCAGATTTCTGCAGATGGGAATCAGTTTTCGTTTATTATGGTTGCTCAGGAGCCCATAGTGACGTATCCTGACAAATCCTTTCGGAGGAACATGCATCAGGAAACGGCGGATGAATTCGGTACCTTCCAGGGTTAACTCTTTCCATTTACCTCCACATTTACAATCCTTTACCCGGATGGTTACCGTATTTTCATCCATATGGAGAATGCGGCTGTTTCATCCCGGACAGGAATTTTCTCTTAAAAAGCTTTGCCATTGCTTTCCCGGGCAGAAAATAGCCATCTTCTTTCTGGTGCCAGTTACGGTCTGTGTCCAACCCGCCGCAGGTTGATAACACATGAATGTGCGGGTGGTAAGAAAGATTGGATGCCCACGTATGCATAATGCTGATAAATCCGGGGGTGCCTCCCATATGGGAAGGGTATTTTGAAAGCTCCTGGATGGTTTCTGCCACAGCATGAAAAAAGAGAGAATACAGCTCTTTCTGATTCCAGTAGATCAATGGGTTCAACTTACTTGGACAGGTAAAGACAAGGTGGTAATAATCAATGTCCAATACATGTTCATTCTGTGCATCAACCCATAATACATTCGCTAACGCCTGGCACATCGGACAGAATCTGTCACGGCAGGAATTGTTATGGTACTGGATATGTCCGCATTTGTCACATTCAGAGAAATTGGCTCCATATGCACCAGTCTTGCAATTAAGAATATGATGTAAGGTTTTTTCCTGACTTGCAGTGGATGTGTAAGAGTCCAGATATTTGGGATAGATATGCCGGAGGACATCCCGCATGGTAGGATTATCATTCATCACGGCCGCCCTCCCCATAGTCTTTTTCAAAAGTATCAAAGGGACTCCGGATACCCATAAGTGCTTTGGATGTCATCTGCAGATACACATCCGTGGAATTCGGGCTGCGGTGGCCTAACAGTTGTTGGATAAATGTATGGCTGACTCCGTCTTCAAGTGCGTGGCAGGCAAAGCAATGCCTCATTGTATGCGGTGTTACCCCTTCCGGAAGCCCGAGTCTCCGTGCATGATTTTTTTATGAATAGTTGAACGTTTGAACTGGTAAGTGGTTCATCCCTTACTGTGCTTTGAAACAGCCATCCCATTGGGCGGTTATAACTGTACCAGTATTCTGTAAGGATTTCCAGGTTCCTGTCACTTAATATGGTATAGCGGTCTTGTCGGTTCTTTGACAATGGAACATGTATCATCATCTGTTTCCTGCGGATATCTTCATAGCGCAGATGGCAGACTTCACTGACCCGAAGACCGGAGGAATACATCGTTGCAGTGATGGCCTTGTGCTTATAATTATCCATAGAATCAATAAGTAGGTTTACCTGTTATCTGGATTATTCTGCACCCATTCATTATAGCGGTGTAAATGCTTTGTGAAATACTGATAAGGTGTTGTATACTTCAATCTATGAAAAATGTTCATTACCGGATCACCTCATCTCTCACGATCCGGTCGCCCTGTAGCGCAATATTTTCATCATGAGTGATCACGATCAACGTCTGGTCATAGGTTCTGTTGGAATATCTGAGAAGCTTCATGATTTCTTTGCTGTTCTCAGAATCCAGATTTCCGGTCGGTTCATCCGCAAGCACAAGAGTAGGCGCATTCATCAGCGCTCTTCCCACCGAAACTCTTTGCTGCTGTCCACCGGAAAGCTGATTCGGCAAATGTTTCCTCCTTTTCTTCAGTTTTAATAAGTCCAGAAGTTCTTCCAGACGCTCTTCATTTACCTTTCTTCCATCCATAAGAACCGGAAGTGTCATATTTTCTTCCACAGTCAGAACCAGTATTAGGTTATAGAACTGATAAATCAGTCCGATCTGCCTTCTTCTGAAAATTGCAAGTTCTTCTTCTTTCTGGGCGTAAACGTCTGTCTGACCTACAATCACTTTTCTCCATGACTTACAGATGACAATTTTGTCACTTTAGCGAAAAGTGACTGGCATGGCAAAAGGATCGTCTACTTAAACTTTAACATACCTTTGATTTCTGCTATGAGGTTTATCCGGAATTGTCATATGAATAAGATTCATCTCGATTGCTGGACGAAGATAATTTCTGCGGAATCCTTCTTTTGATTTTAATTCCAGTTTTTCCATAAGTGATTTGCTGGTGTATGGAATATCATATTCCATAACATCAAGCATTTTCTTGATATGTTCCGAAAGTTGTTCGTTATCCTCGCTAACCTGCTTAGAAATATCATCCAAAACCTTATCAATTTGCGATAGAATAAACTCAATAAAAATTGTAGATTCACCATTTACATGGCACTTGGCAATTGCATCATAATATTCCTCCTGAAACTTCTCAATTTGACTTTCTATTGGAATGTATTCAAATATCGGTTTCCATTTTGTAAGAATAGCAGTATGCCATAATCTTGCCATCCTTCCATTACCATCAGAAAAAGGATGGATAAAAACAAATTCATAATGAAATACGCTACTTAAGATTAAAGGATGAACACTGTATTTTGATTCCTGCATCCATCTAAAAAGATCTTCCATTAACTCTGGAACGAATTGTGCAGGCGGCGCCATAAATATACACTGATCACCACTAAAAACACCTTCTTCTCCTCTACGGAATTTACCAGATTCTTCAACAACATATTTTGTCATAATACCATGAAATTTCTTTAAATCTTTGATACTATATGGATTAATTTCAGAAATTTTATCATAAGCAATGTAAGCATTTTTAATTTCTTGTATTTCTTTTTGCTCTCCTAATACATTCTTACCATTAATAACATCTCTTACCTGTCCTAAAGAAAGCGAATTAGCTTCAATCTTTAAAGAAGCGTGAATAGACTTTATACGATTGTTCTTTCTTAAGTGTGGTTTTGCTTCCAAACTATTGATTGCTGTAATACATCCGATTTTTTCTGAAATGGATGAAACATATGATAATATCTCATTTGTAATTGTAAAAGGCGGTTTGTAATTATCCATGAAAATACCTCCATTAACTTACGTATTATCTTGCGTATTATCTTGCGTACTTTCTTCCTCCATTATACATCATCTCTCTCGGATTCTTCAAATAAATTCTGTTTTAGGTAACTGGGGGACGGGTACATGGTCACCGTGCCCCTGTCCCCGTCCCCCAGTCACCCTATCCATTTCTACTATTACATCGGTGTACCTACTTCGATCAAGTTTCCATCCGGATCATAAAAACGGACTACTTTCTGTCCCCAGGCATGTGTCATCAGGCGATTCACATATTTTACAGATGGATAATAATTTTCCAGCTTCTCTACAAAAGCATCTATGTTTTTTTCTTCAAAATATAATTCACATGCATTATTCTCTGGGATGACATCTTGTCCTGTGAATTTTTTCCAAGTAGATTCATCCTGAAGTACCAGGCCTTCTGTAAGAATCATATTACCATCATTATCAAGAATAGGTTCGAGACCGAATAATTTGTGATAAAATTCTTTTGAACGTTCGATGTCTTTAACAACGATTAGGATATTTTTTAATTTCATTTTTTCTACACTCCTCTCTGCGGCATTTCCAGTTAACATAACATTTTATTATATTACTATACTTTAACAAAATATAGCAAGAATTCTCCCACCTCTTTAGGTGGCGAGATGAATTGCAAAAAATATGAGAGAACACTTGTTCTAATGCGCCGGATGTGGTATAATATAATCAGTCGAATAAAAGAGTGGATTGATTATAATATGGATTTGGATAATAATGCACATTCAGTATTTTTGTTATATTGTCATTTGATTATGATTGTGAAATATCGCCGGAAAGTGATAGATGATGTAATATCAAACAGAGCGAAAGAAATATTTGAGTATATTGAAAGCCAGGGTGAAAAGTAATTTGAACAAAGCGTATAAATTCCGGATTTACCCGGATAAAAAACAGGAAGAACTTCTTGCTAAAACATTTGGATGCTGCCGTTTTATTTATAATATCATGCTGGATGACAAGAGAAAGGAATATGAGGCAACGAAGAAAATGAAGAAGACGACTCCGGCAGCCTATAAGAAAGAATATCCGTGGCTGAAAGAAGTAGATTCCCTTGCACTGGCGAATGTGCAGATTCATTTGGAGAAGGCTTATAAGAACTTTTTTGTAAATCCGGCTGTTGGTTTTCCGAAATTCAAGTCGAGACATCGAAGCAGGAAGAGCTATACAACGAATGTGGTGAATGGGAATATTCGTCTGGGAAACGGAAAGATCCGGCTTCCGAAACTGAAGGAAGTGAAGATCAGGAAACATCGGGAAATACCAGCGGGGTATGTCCTGAAGTCGGTGACCATAAGTCAGGAGCCTTCCGGAAAATACTATGCAAGTCTGCTTTATGAGTATGAAGTCTGTGAGAACCAAGCAGAGAAGAGAAAAGAAGCAGAACCGGAAGTGCTGGGGATTGATTATGCGATGAGTGGGATGGCGGTCTTTTCGGATGGAACAAGGTGTGAGTATCCGGGATATTTCAGAAAGGCAATGGTGTGTCTTGCGAGGGAACAGAGGAAACTGTCCCGGTGTCAGAAGGGGAGCCGGAATTACGAAAAACAAAGGAAAAAGGTTGCAGTCTGTCATGAGAAGGTCCGGAACCAGAGGAAGGATTTTCACCATAAGCTGAGTCAGGAGCTGGCAGAGAGATATGATGCGGTTGCAGTGGAAAATCTGGATATGAAAGCGATGAGTCAGTGCCTGCATCTGGGGAAGGGAGTTATGGATAACGGATATGGAATGTTTCGGGATATGCTTGCATATAAGCTGGAAGATAGAGGAAAGAAGCTGATAAAGGTCGATCGGTTTTATCCATCCAGTAAAACCTGCAGCAAATGCGGAAAGATCAAGAAAGAATTGTCACTGTCAGAACGGATCTATGAATGTGGGTGCGGGAATCGGATGGATCGGGATGTGAATGCAGCGATCAATATCCGAGAAGAAGGAAAAAGAATTTTATGCGCATAATTGCGCCTGAAATATGCCCGTAACCGGGCAGAAAAGAACCGCGGGGCACGCGGGGATAGCTTATTGATACTTAGCCCTATCGGGCTATTGAGTAAGAAGCCCCTACTTCAAAGCTTTAGGGCTTAAGTAGTGGGAGCGTGTCACTGTGAATTGCACTCCTGAAATTATTATGATGAACAACTCACTTGTGGTACTTACTACTCCGAATAATACAGGATGGGAATAAAAAAGGTGATGTTATCAAATTTGAATCCTCACTTTATCCAACTTATGGGCATTCAACATCTATTTTACCTATTATCGATGGAGAACTGAAAGAAGAAATGGAAATTTTCAATACAAATGAAGTTTCTTACCAGTATACTGCTACTAAAGATTGTTATTATAATCTTGGAATACTCAGTGCCAGCCCTAGTTCTATTAGTTTTCACGAAGGAACGATTTCGGTAATTAAGTAAACACAAATCTCCCCTTGAAAAAGAGACTGGGGACGCTCCTTTTGCCACCCACAAGCCAAAGAGCTCTGAGCAAGACAAAAGGAGCGTCCCCTCACACTTAAAACTTAAAAGCCAAAGGGCGCTGGGCGTGACAAAAGGAGCGCCCCAAAAGCAACAATTCCACTCCCCAAAACCGCCAATATTCCCATCACTCCAATCTCAATTTTCTTCTTTTTCCTAATAAACTCTTCTTCCATCCCTAGTGCACGAAAAATTTCCAGACTCCTCTTTGCTTCATACTCTTCTGCTTCTAGCATCTGATAAAGAACTATGAATACCAATATTAGATAAAATACCGTAAATACACTATACATTCCCAGAAACGAATACATATCCTGTTGTCTTTGTATATATTCCTGATGATAGTTATCAATGTTTACAGTACCCATTTTCTTGATACATTTTAACAAATGTTCTTCTGTATCAAATACATCTGCATCATCTGAAAGATTAATTCTTACCTTCTGACAATACTCATTCATATTGTTTACTTGAAAAGTTTTCCAAAATTTTTCTCCTACAATGATCTGGATTCCACTTCCTCCTGGAAACGGGGATCGAATATCTTCTTTTTTTGCTGTTCTAAGTATCCCACTGATTTGAATTTGTTTTTCTTCTGTATACCCATTCACTTCCCAATGAGATATTTTTAGCGTATCTCCAACTTTCAGATCATTTTCCATGAGAAATGATTCCTGATATTCTTCTTCGGTTACATTTCCCAGATATCCATATGATGTTTTTTCTAAAGGAGGAAGCAGTAATATGCAGAAATTTCCATTTTGAAAGTCATTTTGATTGATACTTCCTTCCGTCATATTTCTCACAAATCGTTCTATATTTTCCCACTCATTAACGCCTAATACGCTTAATGATATTTTATTGATTTCTACATTTTCATTAAAATTCTGTTCGGTTTTTACAACTTCCTGAAAATATCTATTATCCGAGTATTCAGACAAATCAATGGTAAATTCCCCACTGGCGCTGACTTGATAAGTTTCTACTGATTCTACTCCGGCAATCTGAGAAAATAATGCAATATCACTTTTTCTTATACCAGATACTTCCGGAAAATCTGTCGTATCTAGACTATATCCATTTCCTGTCGTTTGTTTAAACTCTTCCAGATTTACTTTTTTATTTCTTACTTCAAGAATTCCAAACAACACAATACTTATTGCACTGGATAGTAATAAAATCTGAACGATTTTTCTTACACCTTTATATTTCCACTCGCTCATAACTACGGAAAAGGGTGTAAATTTTGAAATAGAACAGCTCCTTCTCTTTTTGATTTTTTTATTTCTTCTTTCACCTCCTGATTTTAGAATTTTATTTAATCTCATGCATGATAATAAATAACCGGTTACAATAATAAGCCCGCTCCATAAAATTCCATTTAACATTGACTTTACAAAAATCTTCGAGATAATATTTTGTCCTGATATGACCTTTAGGACCGGTAAACTGATTTTATAAAGAGAGACTCCCATAAGAGTCCCTATAGTAAGTGAAATACTTCCATAAATTCCAGCTTCCCATAAAATCATCTGAACCATTTGACTCTTTACCATTCCTAATGCATATAGAAATTTCCAAAATTGTTCTCTTCCATCAATGGAATGAGAAATCGTAATAAATAGCACACAAATTGCAGATCCGGCAATCAATATTCTTATGGTTATCAAAAAATCTTCATATGGGATTTTGTCTGTTATCAATCTCCCATCACTAAAATTTTCAACCATGGCACAAGAAATATCTTCACTTTTTTCCATGTCTTCATAAACATTTTCATATCCATCTTTTGCCTTAATAAGCATATGCGTTTCCAATGGACTCCCTATTCTTTCTGCCCCTTCATTAGTCACAATTCCAGTTGGTAATCTATGTCTTAAGCTGATATCCCAGTTTACTTGATAGTCTTTGATGATTCCACACAAAGTGTAGGACAGTTCTACCGATGTTTCTTCATGATGAAACTCTATGGACGGTATGATTCTTAACGTGATTTTTTCACCTATTTTATCTTCATATCCTAGAAGAACAAGCATGCTATATTCCATAGCGATTTCATTTTCATTTTCCGGAAATTTTCCCTCTTTCAATTCCAAACGTCCCAGATTCCATGCGTCTTCATCCATCGTTCCTATGTTCCACTGAGTATTTTCCAGATAGTCTCCTTCAAGAACACCATAAATATTGATTTCACCTGTCTTTTCAAGAAATGGGTTATCCCTTGCAACAGATCTGTCTTTATAATCTGTTTCTACCATTATCCTTTCCCACTCACCATATACTTCTTTCCGGCTTTCCCGAAATGCATCAATGATACCTGATGTCATCTGTAAATCAAGCTGTATTAAAGCGCATGCCAGAATGGAAATACAAAGAATCTGGATACTGTATTTCTTCTGTTTCTTTATTCTTTTAAAACTCAGATTTCGCTCAATCTTTTTGGGATTCATTTCTTTTTTCATCGTAGTCTACCATCTTCTATTGTTACAATTCGATCTGCATAATTTGCACTTTCTATATCGTGCGTCACCATTACAATCGTTTGTCTATAAATTTCTCTTGACATACAAATCATCTGCATCACTTCCTGACCTGTATAATAATCTAAATTTCCGGTCGGCTCATCTGCAAGAATAATTTCCGGTTTTGCTGCCATCGCACGGGCAATTGCAACCCTTTGCTGCTCTCCTCCGGAAAGCTGATCCGGATAATCCATTCGTCTTTCCCACATACCAACTCTTTGTAACACATGCTGTAAATGTTGATAATCCGGAGTATCATGCGAAATGTAAAGTGGCATACAAACATTATCCCAAATTGTATATTCTTGAAGAAGCTGATACTGTTGAAATACAAATCCTATGTGTTTTTGCCTTATTTTGCATTTTTGCTTTTCAGTAAGCTTGTTTATTTCTCTTCCGTTTAGAAACACTTCACCCGAATCTGGTTTCTCTAGTGTTCCTGCAATTTTGAGAAACGTAGATTTCCCCGATCCGCTTCTTCCCATAATTGCGACAAATTCTCCTTCTTCCACTTCAATAGAAAAATTTCTTAATGCAGTAATATTTTTTTGACCAAATTGATACTTTTTATTTACATTTTTAAACTGAATAGCTGCTTTCATTTCTTTCCTTCCATATTTTGCTTATCTGTTGTTTTCAGTTTATCATATTTATCTTTCAATTCTCTTACTCGTATTCTTACGATTCCGTAAGATTTTTATCTGCTTCTTTTGCAACCATCTTCGGAATCCGGAATTCAAATGTAGTCCCTTCTTTTTTTGAATCAACTACCTGAAGGGTACCCTGATGAAGACTTATGATTTCTCTTGATAAATTTAACCCAATGCCAAAGCCTTTGTTTTTTCCCTCTTCTATCTGATAAAACCGGTCAAATATATGCTCTCTTTCGTTTCCTTCCAGACTTTTTCCACTATTAAATATCTGAATTACATAATTATCCCCACTGTCAAGAAGTAAAACATTAACTATTCCACACTGTGAAGTAAATTCAATAGCATTTTTCAATACATTTTCTATTGCTTCCTGAATCCAGAATGCATCACAAGATAAAATACATTCTTCTTCGGATTCATAATGAATGCAAATATATTTTTCTTCTGCAAGAATTTTTATTCTGTCAATACATTTTTCAATCAATACAGTTAAATTTTCTCGTTTTCTTTTCATCCAGATTTTTCCCGCATCGATTTGTGCAAGTCTCAGTAAAACGATTGTCATATCTTTCATCCAACAAAGTTGATTTACACAGCTCTCCAGTTTTTCTTTTTTCTTTTGGTTTTCTTCTAGTTCTGTCAGATTTTCAAGAGTAAGCAACATTCCTGCCATTGGTGTTTTTAACTGATGGGATATATTTTCCATATAAGTTCCCATCTTTTTTCTTTCATTCTGGACAATTGTTTTTTCTTTTTGAACCTGCTCATATATCCGCTTTTTTTCCTGTTCCATATATTGAACAATTTCTTTTTCTGTTCTTTCATTTCTGCATATTTCCAGAATTAATCCAGCAAAACAAATAAAAAAAGCTGTAATACAGTAAAAAAGTCGACCGTATGTTTTAATATTTTCTTTTAAATATAATTTTCCACTTTCTTCATATCCGGCATTTTTCATTTGAATGCTTCCTAACTCATATTTTTCTTCATCAAATGACCTAAACACCGCATGCTCCATATCTGTCTCCTTCAGTTCACCAATCCAGGAAACAACTTGTTTTTCATATGCATTTCCAAGAATCTGTTGATATATAAAAAAGGCAGTCAGCATAAAAGCAAAGACTGCCAGCCATTTTACACAAATATTTCTGATTCTATTTTTCTGAAATGGTCTCATATATTTCCTCCGTTTGTATTGTCCACCGATATCCGATTCCTCTTTTTGTCTCAATCAAGATTTCCTTACTATCTCCGGAAATCTTGCTTCTGATTCGATTAATATAAACCGATAATGCATTATCATCTACAAAATTCTCATTGGAATCCCAAATAATTTCCAGAAGCTTTGCTCTTGAAATTATCTGCGGTGAATTTACGATTAAGCAATATAAAATTCGATATTCTGTCAAAGTCAGTTCTATCGGAATTTGATTTTTTACGAGAGACTGTCGATCAAAATTTAAAACAAATTCTCCGCTTTTGATTCCTGTTTTTCTCTTTTCTTCTTGATTTTGTTCAGATCGTTTTAAAAGAGATTTGACTCTTGCAAGAAGTTCAAATGTCCGAAATGGTTTTATGACATAATCATCACCGCCGGCTTCAAAGCCTTCAACAATATATCCCTCGCTGTCATATGCTGATAAAAATAAAACTGGATTTCTAGTCCTTTTTCTGATTTCTCGACAAAGGGAGATTCCATTTCCATCCGGAAGTTTCATATCCAATATGTAGAGCATATACTTATTTGCTTTGATTTTTTCCATTCCTTCTGCAAATGTTGATGCTGTTTCTGTTTTCCAATCTCTCATTTTCAAAACATCCTCTATTCCGCATCGAACCATTTCATCATCTTCTACAATCAAAATTTTCTCCATATTTCTCACCTTCTTTTAGTGACTTTGGAAATCCTTTTGCCACCCACAAGCCAAAGGGCGCTGGCCGTGACAAAAGGATCGTCCCCTGGCTCCTACACCACCATTTTATAAAACCGAATCACAAATCTCGCTCCGCCATCTTTTACATTTTCGGCGAATATCACTCCTTCGTGGGATGTGATAACCAGTCTTGCAAATGCCAGTCCCACACCGAAATTCAAAGTTTCTGTCTTTCTTCCTCTGTAGAACCGTTCAAACAGATGTGGCATATCTTTTTCTTCGATTCCTTCTCCTGAATCTGTGATACTGATTTCTGTATAGATTGGATTTTCTCTCCAGGAAGTGCAGATGGTTCCGTTTTCCGGTGTGTGTTCCATCGCATTTTTGATCACGTTTCCGATGGCTTCTTCCATCCATTTTTTATCGCAATTGATAGAAATATTTTTTTCGCCATGCGTCGTGAATTTCTGGTTTCTCAGTTCCATCGCGATTTCAAATGGCTGCATGGATTCCTGGATAAGGTTTTGAACGGAAATTTCATTTTTCTTAAATGTGATGGTTCCGGCATCCAGTTTTGCCATTTTTAGGAGGGATGTGATCAGCCATTCTATTCTTCCGAGCATCTGTTCCATGTCGCGGCACAGTTTTCGTTTCTGTTCTTCCGGTGTCTCCGGTGATTTGATTTTTTCCAGCATCAGGTTCAATGATGTAAGCGGGGTGCGGATCTGATGGGAAATGTCGGTCAGGGAATTGGCAAGGTTCCGTTTTTCTTTCTGGATGCATTCATTTTGTTCCCTCAGCCTTATGATCATTTTCTGAATTTCATCCCGCAGGATTTCCAGGTCTCCTTCCCGCATTCTGCTTAAGTTCAGGTCTGCCTTTCCGTGAAGGATTGCATCCATTTCCATGGTAAGTACCCTGATTTCATGATATCTTTTTCCTGCAAATATTATCCAGATCAAAAGCAAAATGATTCCGCATAGAAGTGCTCCTGCGGCTCCGCCTTTCAGCAGAAACACTGTTTCCGGTGACCATTTATTTTTTCCAAATACAGATTCGAAAAAAAGGAGCGCACTGATAAATGCAGTTGCTCCTCCTCCAGACAATAACTGTAATTTAATTTCTCTGTTTCGAAAAATACCCATTACTCCTCCATTTTATAGCCAAGTCCTCTTACTGTTTTGATGATCTGAGGGTTTTGAGGTGAATCTTCAATCTTCTCCCTGAGCCTCTTAATGTAAACAGTAAGTGTATTATCATTTACATATTCACCGGCGATATCCCAAAGTTCTTCCAGAATATAATCTCTGGAAAGCACTTTGCCTTTTTTCTGTAAAAACATCAGAAGAAGTCTGTACTCCAAAGAGGTCAGAAAGATTTCCCGGCCGTCTTTTTTTACGATTCCTCTTGATGCATCAATCTCCAGTCTGCCTATCTGAATCTGGATTTTTTCTTTTTCTCCGTAAAATCTGCGGATTACCATTCGCATTCTGGATACCAGTTCGCGCGGCCGGAATGGTTTGCTGATGTAATCGTCGGCTCCCATATCCAGACCTGTCACTACTGAGAATTCATCGTCCAGTGCAGTTAGAAATATAATCGGAATTCGGTACAGCGCCTTCACCGCCGTGCAGACGCTGTATCCATTTCCCTGTGCCAGTGTGATATCCAGCAAAATTAAGTCAAATTTTTGTTCTTCGAGAAGGTTCATTGCCTTTTGCTGTCCGTCGACCGAACAGATTTCAAAACCTTCTCCTGTCAGAAATTCTGTCAGATTTTCTATGATGAGGCAATCATCCTCGACCAGAAGTACTTTATTCCTCATCCGGCTGTCCTTCTGTCATTTCGCTATCGCCTTCCATATCCTCTGATACTGTCTCAATCTCTTCCAAAGTTCCTACCGGTTCTTCTTCATTTTCAGAAATATCACCCTCCAGCTCTTTGGATGCATGACGCACTTTGGCAATACTGGCAACTTCTTCTTTCTCCTTAAGGTTGATCAATTTTACACCAGAAGTAATTCTTCCGAGAACGGAGATTCCCTTACATTCCATGCGGATCACGATTCCATCGGTATTGATGATCATAATTTCATCATTGCGATTTATCGCCTTTGCTCCTACTACATTACCGGTCTTTTCAGTAATCTTATAACATTTCACACCCTTACCGCCACGGTTCTGAGAGGTGAATTCTTCCATCATGGTACGTTTTCCCATACCTTTTTCGGACACGATCAGAAGGTCTTCTCCCTGTGTATCAAGCTGCATTGCCACCACTTCATCGCGGTCACTTAAGTTCATACCGCGAACACCCATGGAAGTTCTTCCTGTTGCGCGGACATCTTTCTCGTGGAAACGGATGCACTGTCCGTATTTTGTTACCAGAATAATATCGCATTCGTTATCTGTTGTTTTTACTTCAATCAGTTCATCATCTTCTCTGAGCGTGATTGCAGCAAGTCCTGTCTTTCTCACATTTGCATATTCGCAAATCGGAGTCTTCTTTACAAGACCTTTCTTGGTTGCCATGAACAGATAATCTCCATCTCTGTAATCCTTAATCGGAATCATTGCGGTGATCTTCTCATCCGGCTGAAGCTGCAGAAGATTGATAATCGCAGTTCCTCTGGAGGTTCTTCCGGCTTCCGGAATCTCGTAACCTTTCATGCGGTACACGCGTCCGGTGCTGGTGAAGAACATGATATACTGATGTGTATTCGTCATAAACAGTTCTTCCACGTAATCTTCTTCCAGTGTCTGCATTCCTTTGATTCCCTTGCCACCGCGGTTCTGGCTCTTGAAAGTATCATTGCTCATGCGCTTGATATAGCCAAGTTTTGTCATGGTGATGACTACATCTTCCTTCGGAATCAGATCTTCCATGGAAATGTCGTACTCATCAAATCCGATGGACGTTCTTCTCTCATCTCCGTATTTCTCAGAAATCACGAGAATTTCTTTTCTGATCACACCGAGAAGCAATTTTCTGTCTGCAAGAATTGCTTTATATTCTGCAATTTTCTTCATCAGTTCTGCATATTCTGCTTCTAGCTTCTCTCTTTCCAGTCCGGTAAGAGCCCTCAGACGCATATCTACGATTGCCTGTGCCTGCGCGTCACTGAGATTGAATTCCTTCATGAGAGATTCTTTCGCAATCTGCACCGTCTTGGAACCACGGATGATTGCGATTACCCGGTCAATATTATCGAGCGCGATCAATAAGCCCTCTAAAATGTGGGCACGTTCTTCGGCTTTATTCAGATCATATTTCGTTCTTCTTGTTACGACATCCTCCTGATGCTCCAGATAATGGTTCAGCATCTCAAGAATATTCATAACCTTCGGCTCATTATTTACCAGTGCAAGCATAATAACGCCGAACGTATCCTGAAGCTGTGTATGTTTATATAGTTGATTTAAAATAACGTTCGGATTCACATCACGGCGCAGTTCAATGCATACACGCATACCTTCTCTGTTTGACTGATCGCTGAGGTCTGTGATTCCGTCAATCTTTTTATCTTTTACAAGCTCTGCAATTTTCTCGATCAGTCGCGCTTTATTTACCATGTACGGAAGCTCCGTCACAACGATACGATTCTTTCCGTTTGCCATCGGCTCGATATTCGTCACTGCACGAACACGGATCTTACCACGTCCTGTACGGTAAGCTTCTTCGATGCCTCTTGTTCCAAGGATCGTTGCTCCGGTCGGGAAATCAGGTCCTTTGATGATTTCCATGATTTCTTCGATGGTTGTCTCTTCTTTATCTGCAATCTGATCATCAATGATCTTCACTACGGCACCAATGACTTCCCGCAGATTGTGCGGCGGAATATTGGTCGCCATACCGACTGCAATACCGGAAGTTCCGTTTACCAGAAGGTTCGGAAATCTTGCCGGAAGGACGGTAGGCTCCTTCTCCGTCTCATCAAAGTTCGGTACGAAATCAACGGTATTTTTATTAATATCAGCAGTCATTTCCATGGAAATTTTGCTGAGTCTTGCTTCGGTGTATCGCATAGCCGCAGCGCCGTCTCCGTCCACAGAACCAAAGTTTCCGTGTCCGTCAACAAGCGTATATCTCATAGACCAGTCCTGAGCCATATTTACCAGCGCACCATAAATAGAACTGTCACCGTGCGGATGATATTTACCCATCGTATCACCGACAATACGTGCACATTTACGATGCGGTTTGTCAGGTCCGTTGTTCAGCTCTATCATTGAATAAAGAATTCGTCTCTGTACAGGCTTCAAACCATCCCGCACATCAGGAAGCGCACGCGAAGCAATAACACTCATGGCATAATCGATATAAAAATCTTCCATAGTTTTCTTCATATCCACTTCATGGACTTTGTCGAAAATATTATCTTCCATTTTTTTCTTCTCCTTTTGGTTGGAATGCAGCTTTTACAGCTGCAGCCTTCTCGAAAATCTGCGATTTTCTCGATGGGTTGGCATTTGCAATGCCAACCTTGAAAGAAGAATAAGCCAATTTTCATGTGAACATGAAATTGTCTTTTTCTTCTTTCAGCTGCCGCTGCGAAATACTAGATATCCAGGTTTTTAACAAACTTCGCGTTTTCTTCGATGAATTCACGTCTTGGCTCTACTTTATCGCCCATGAGCGTGGTGAATGTAAGATCCAGTTCAGATGAGGTCTCGTCGTCCATCGTTACACGCTTCAGAATTCGATGTTTCGGGTCCATGGTTGTCTCCCAGAGCTGGTCTGCATCCATCTCTCCAAGACCTTTATAACGCTGGATTTTATTGCTGCTGTCACGTCCTACTTCTTTCAAAATCGCATTCAGTTCTTCATCACTGTATGCATACCACACTTTTTTGTTCTTTTCCAGTTTAAAAAGTGGCGGCTGTGCGAGATAAACGTATCCCTGTTTAATCAATTCCGGCATAAATCTGTACAAAAATGTTAACAATAACGTACTGATATGAGCACCATCCACATCGGCATCTGTCATAAGAATGATCTTATGGTAACGCAGCTTTGAAATGTCAAAATCATCATGAATTCCGGTTCCGAATGCAGTGATCATCGCTTTGATTTCAGCGTTGGCATAGATTTTATCCAGCCTTGCTTTTTCAACGTTAAGAATTTTTCCACGGAGCGGAAGAATGGCCTGTGTTGCACGGTCACGCGCTGTTTTCGCGGAACCTCCCGCAGAGTCTCCCTCTACGATGTAGATTTCGCAGTTTGCAGGATCCTTGTCGGAGCAGTCTGCCAGTTTTCCCGGAAGAGACATTCCTTCCAGAGCTGATTTTCTTCTCGTCAGATCTCTCGCTTTTCTTGCCGCCTCACGCGCCCTCTGGGAAAGTACGGATTTTTCAATGATCGTCTTTCCGACCGAAGGATTCTGTTCCAGGAATATCTGAAGCTGGTTGCTGACAATACTGTCAACTGCACCTCTTGCCTCGCTGTTTCCAAGCTTCTGCTTCGTCTGTCCTTCAAACTGAGGATCTTCAATTTTGACACTGATGATCGCAGTCAGCCCTTCACGAATATCTTCCCCGGACAGATTCGGCTCACTGTCTTTTAATAATTTATTCTTTCTTGCATAATCATTAAATGTTTTCGTCAGGGCATTTCTGAATCCTATCACATGCGTTCCGCCCTCCGGTGTGGTAATATTATTTACAAATCCATAGGTATTATCTGTATAGGAATCGTTGTGCTGCATCGCAACTTCAACCTGAACATTATCCTTCGTTCCTTCGCAGTAGATAATCTGCTCATAGAGCGGTGTCTTGCTTCTGTTCAGATATTCTACAAATTCCTTGATTCCGCCTTCATAGTGGAACACTTTTTCTTTCGGTTCTTCGTCACGCAGATCGGTAAGGCTGATCTTCAGCCCTTTTGTAAGAAATGCCATCTCACGGAATCGCTGTTTTAATGTATCATAATCAAATACCGTATCTTCAAAGATCGTATCATCCGGAAGAAATGTGACTTTCGTTCCTGTTTTTGCCGGATCACATTCTCCGACTACTTTTAGTTTATAAATAACATGGCCTCTTTCATAGCGCTGTTTGTAAATCTTACCTTCAGAACAGATTTCTACTTCCAGCCAGTTTGACAATGCATTTACAACAGAAGCCCCTACTCCGTGAAGACCGCCGGATACCTTGTATCCTCCACCGCCGAACTTTCCGCCGGCATGCAGTACGGTAAATACGACTTCCACTGCCGGAAGTCCGGCTTTATGATTGATTCCTACCGGAATCCCACGTCCATTGTCAATGACGGTAATCGAATTATCCGGATTGATGAAAACCTGAATGTGATCACAATATCCTGCAAGCGCCTCATCTACTGAGTTGTCTACGATCTCGTATACAAGATGATGAAGCCCTCTGGTTGATGTACTTCCAATATACATTCCAGGTCTTTTTCTTACTGCTTCCAGCCCTTCCAATATCTGGATCTGGTCTGCCCCATATTCTGCACTCATACCTATCCTCCTAATTCTCGTTTGATACATGTCCGTTAAGAACATGAAATACTTTGTTTATTGAAAATCTGTGATTTACAAACTCATCCAGGCCTGTACAGGTGATCAGAGTCTGTATATCATGAATACTGTCTAATAAATAGTTTTGCCTGTGTTTATCGAGTTCAGACAAAACATCGTCAAGTAAAAGCACCGGAGTATCCCTTATAATCAGTTTTACCAGTTCAATTTCAGAAAGTTTGAGCGAAAGAGCCGCCGTTCTCTGCTGTCCCTGGGAACCGAATTTGCGGATATCCAGTTCTCCTGCCATGAAGCAGATATCGTCCCGATGCGGACCGGCAGAGGTGCTCTTTGTCCGGATATCCCTCTCTCTGTTTCTCTTAAGAGCAGCTTCCAGCGAATATGCACCGCATCCCGATTCATAGGAGAGGCATATTCTCTCTTTGCCACCCGTCAGCCTGTAATGTATCTCATCAATGATTTCATTTACTTCAGAAATAAACTTCTTTCTCCTGGCAATAATCTTATCTCCGTATGCGACCAGCTGCATATCCCAGACATCCAGAGTATCGATAAGCTCCGACTGATACACGGCATCTTTCAGAAGCTTATTTCTCTGATTGACGATCCGGTTATAATTTGCCAGATCCCGAAGATAGACTTTATCCAGCTGGGACAATTCCAGATCCATGAATCTTCTTCTTTCCGCCGGGCCGTTTTTGATAATATTCAGATCCTCCGGCGAAAAAAACACAAAATTCATCAGCCCAAAAAGCTCACTCGCTTTTCGGATCGGAACCTTATTGATCGCGATTCCTTTTGGACTGTTCTTCTTCAAATGCATATCGATCTGCCAGGGAACTTTGTTCTTCTCGATGATCGTCTCGATATGAGACTCCTCCTGTCCGAACCGGATCAAATCCCTATCTCTGGTTCCTCTGTGCGACTTTGTCGTACCGGAAAGGTACACAGCTTCCAGGATATTTGTCTTTCCCTGCGCATTGTCTCCGTAGAAAATATTGGTTGCCTTATCAAATTCAATATTCAGCAATTCATAATTTCTGTAATCTTTCAACTTCAATGATTTGATAATCATAGACACACCAACTTATTTTTCAATTTTAATATCTTCCCCATCGTAAGAAACCGTATCTCCATCGTACAGCTTCTTGCCACGTCTTGTATCTACCTCTCCATTTACCTTTACAAGACCGTCCATGATTACTTCTTTCGCTTCAATACCGGAAGACACCAGACCTGCAGCCTTCAGTGCCTGTCCAAGCTTGATATATTCTTCTCTCAACTTAATCGTATACATAGTTTCTCCTCTTGTCTTATGCCACGCCGCTGAAGTTCACCGGAAGAATCAGGTAAATATACGTTTCCTTTTCATCCTTAATGAAACATGGTGCCTTGGCATTCATAAAATATAGGTCAACCTCTTCGTCTTCAATCACTCTAAGAGCATCAATCAGGAATTTCGGATTGAATCCGATCAGAAGATCTCTTCCTTCTTTTGTAATCATAATTTCTTCATCCATGGTTCCAAGCTGTGATTTGATCTTCAATTCCATGATTTCATCTGTGATATTAATAATTACCGGTTTTTTATCGCCTTCTTTTACAAGAAGCGTTGCACGGTCAATACAGTTCAAAAATTCTTTCTTGTTAATTCTCACTTTTGTTTCATAATCATTTGAGAGCATCTGATCAATTTTAAAATACTCACCTTCAATTAATCTGGAAACAACGACTGTCTGATCAAATTCGAAAACAATATGGTTATTTGTAAAATACAGATTTACTTCACTATCTACTTCTCCTGAAAGAATCTTACTTACTTCCATCAGTGTCTTTCCCGGAACAACAACCTTAAGCGGATCATAAGCTTTCTTAAGGGCAATCTTACGAATCGAAATACGATGGCCATCCAGAGAAACAACCTTCAGCATATCATCATGGATTTCAAAAAGTTCACCAGTCATTAATTTATTGCTGTCATTATCTGCAATAGAGAAAATAGTCTGTCTGATCACTTCTTTCAGAGTGAACTGGGAAATGATGACCGGTTCTTCTTTTTCGATATATGGAAGATAGGAGAAATCCTCTCCTGATTTGCCTGAAATATTAAATTTAGCTTTTTCACAGGTAATAAGTGTCTGCTGATTATCATCTGACTCAATTACAATATCATTATCGGGAAGCTTTCTTACAATATCGGAGAAAATTCTCGCATCCAGTGCGATCATTCCTTTTTGTTCGATATTTCCTTCTATGACAGTTTCAATACCCAGTTCCATATCATTTGCTGTGAGCTTGATAATGTTTGTTGTAGCATCTATTAAGATACATTCCAGAATTGGCATTGTTGTCTTGGTCGGCACAGCTTTTGATACAATACTGACTCCCTTTACAAGGTCAGCCTTCTGACATCTGATTTTCATAGTGTGTATAACTCCTTTCAACGAGCAATTATAAATAATATATATATAAAATATCCGCCTTATCCTTATTAGGGGCTGTGGAAATGTGGGTAAGTACCTAAACCCCTTGAAAATCAAGCATTTCAGAAAAGGACAAGTCCGTTGACAGCTTCAGAAAATGATGTTTATGAGGTTGGGAAAACTTTTTGAATGAATTATACCGGGTTGATCTTTTTCTTAATAATGTCGATAGTATTCCTCAAAGTTTCGTTCTTTTCCACATCATTTGCCACTTTATCCACACCATGATTCACAGTGGAGTGATCTCGACCACCCAGAAGAAGTCCTATGGTCTTAAGTGGCGTATCCGTCATTTTACGGCATAAGTACATGGCAATCTGCCTTGCATTTGCAATTTCAGCATTCCTTTTGCTGCTTTTCAGGTCAGAAATCGGAATGTTAAAGTGTTCAGAAACGACATCAATAATAAGTTCAGGGGTTACTTCACGGTTCTCATTCGGTGAAATGAGATCCTTTAATGCTTCGGCAGCCAGTTTGATGTCAATTTCTTTCTGATTATTATTGATCCGGTACAGAGCAATCAGTTTATTAAGAGAACCCTCAAGTTCCCGGATATTGGTTTTTATGTTGGTGGCTATATACTGAATAACTTCATTCGGTATATTGTAACGTTCCAGCTGGTCAATTTCGATTTTCTTATAAAGAATGGCCATACGTGTCTCATAATCCGGAGCGGAAATATCTGCAATCAATCCCCATTCAAAACGGGTTCGCAGACGGGCTTCGAGAGTCTCCATGTCTTTTGGAGGTTTATCACTCGAAATAATGATCTGCTTTCCGGCATTGTGTAAGTGATTGAATGTATGGAAAAATTCTTCCTGTGTACTTTCTTTTCCTATAATAAACTGTACATCGTCAATCAGAAGTACATCATTATTACGGTACTTGTCCCTGAAAGCAGTCATTGCAAGTTCATTTCCTGTTTTACCAATTCGGATCGCATCGATCAGTTCGTTGGTAAATGTCTCACTGGTTACATAAAGCACCTTTTTGGAAGGATCCTTCTCCAGAATATAATGAGCAACTGAATGCATCAAATGCGTTTTTCCCAATCCTACACCTCCGTAAAGGAAGAGAGGATTGTATACTTCTCCCGGTGATTCGGCTACCGCAAGGGAAGCAGCATGGGCGAAATTATTGTTTCCGCCGACAACGAACGTATCAAAGGTATATTTCGGATTGAGATTCGCCTGCTCGGAAATATTATTAATTCTTTTGTTTTTTGGTTTTGCTTTTGGTTCTTCCTGTCGGGAATTCAGATTATTTTCCATTTTATAGAATGCCATCTCAGAATCAGGAATATCTTTTGGAATAAATTTAATATCATATTCCACACCGGTTACTTCAGCAATACATACTTTGAGCGGAAGAAGATACTTATTCTGTATATGTTCAATGCTGGCCTTGAAGTTGATGGACAAATACAAAGTATCTCCTACGATGTCATATACTTCAAGGGGTCTGATCCATGTTTCAAAGGATATATTTGATAAGAAGTATTCTACCTTCAGTTTTTGAATAATCTCTTCCCATTTTTCTTTTACAGTATCCATCTTAGTTAAAACTCCATTTCAGCGTATAGTCGGTCAGATTATGTCAAAATCTATTTACAATAAGAAGAAAACATGTCTTCAAAGATAAAATTGCATAATCATACATATATATTCTACATTAAAATTCCTATATAATCAATGAAAAATAAGTAGGGAAAACTTTTCAACATGAGAAAATCGCTTAAATGCGCGTTATTTTATGTTAAAAAAATATCCATACACAGGTTATCAACCATTTTCCACATAGTTATCAACAAAATGGGGATAAAGTTGATGATAAAATAACCGTGTTTTTCTTGACTTTACAAGCTTTTTTGTCTATAATCAAAAATGATGTCTTAAAAAGTTTATAATCTAATATTTTAATAGGGAGTAATCGGATAGGAGGTGGATATCAATGAAAATGACATTCCAGCCAAAAAAACGTTCAAGATCTAAAGTTCATGGATTCAGAGCAAGAATGGCTACAGCAGGTGGAAGAAAAGTTCTTGCAGCAAGAAGAGCAAAAGGAAGAAAAGTATTATCAGCTTAGGCCGCAGACATGTGGCCTTTTCTTCTACAAAAAAACAGGGGAAGAAGCGTATGAAATTTTCAGAATCACTGAAAAAAAACAAAGATTTCCAGGTAGTTTACCGTAGAGGAAAGTCTTATGGCAACCGGTATCTCGTTATGTATGTGCTGAAGAATGATCTTGGAAAGAACCGGGTCGGAATATCGGTCAGCAAAAAAGTCGGAAATAGTATTGTAAGACATCATTTAACCCGACTGATAAGAGAGAGTTACAGGCTGCATGAGGACATGTTCCAATGTGGATATGATTTTGTAATTATCGCAAGAGTGTCAGCAAAAGAAAAATCGTACAGAGAGATTGAAAGCGCACTCATCCACTTGGGAAAACTTCATAATATTGTTTGCGTGAAGCAGGACATTTGTAAAAATGAACAGCAGAAAGGCGAACCCGGACCGGATCATGCCGGTTCAGCATATCAGGAAGATGGATGTGCAAAAGGCACGGAGAGATGAAAAATTGAAGAGATTATTACTATTTTTAATTCGTTTTTACAGAAAATATTTGTCTCCATTAAAGACAAGATATCATTGTATTTATGTTCCAACCTGTTCCGAATATGCGTTGGAGGCAATTGAAAAATATGGAGCGCTTAAAGGCGGTTTGCTTGCAGCCTGGAGAATACTCCGGTGCAATCCGTTTGCGAAGGGCGGATATGATCCTGTGCCTTAATGATTTGCTGCCCAGTTTCGGGGCAGAAGACCTTCATTTTCCAATCAAAGTAAATGGTCTTTAGAAAATTATGGAGGAAAAAATATGACAGGTTTTGTAATGACACAGGTCAGCACGCCGATTATCGGACAGGCTGCCTGGCTGCTCGGTAAAGTTATGGATGGAATTTACCGGGTAATGAATGGAGTCTTCGGTATACAGAACATTGGTATCTGTATCATTCTTTTGACAGTCGTTATTTACACACTGATGATTCCGCTTACGATTAAACAGCAGAAGTTTTCGAAGATGTCTGCTGCAATGAACCCTGAAATTCAGAAGATCCAGAAAAAGTATCAGGGCAAGAAAGACCAGGCTTCCATGGAGAAAATGCAGGAAGAGACACAGCTGGTCTATGAAAAATATGGAGTATCCCCTACAAGCGGATGTCTCCCGATGTTTATCCAGTTCCCGTTCCTCTGGGCAATGTGGTATGTAATTCGTGGTATACCTGCTTATGTAAGTCAGGTAAAAGATGTCTATACTCCGTTGATTGAAGGAATTACATCTACAAACGGATGGCAGAAAATAATGGAATCCATCGGTGAAGCAAAACCGATTCTGATGGATCCGTCAAAATACGATTATTCGAATACGAACATCCTGATTGATGTTTTATACAAATTCCAGTCTTCCACATGGGAAACTTTGAAAGAAGGATTCCCGGCTCTGCAGTCAACAATTGAATCTACAATGGCACAACTCGAAAAGATGAACAACTTTTTGGGACTGAACATTGCAGAAGCTCCTTTGAACCTGATTAAAGACGGATTCTCAGCCGGAGCATTCGGAATTGTGATCGCAGCACTTATGATTCCGATTCTTGCTGGTCTGACCCAGTATCTGAGTGTGAAGATGGTACCTCAGAACAATGGCAATACTGATCAGGAGAACCAGGTTGCCGCAACCATGAAGACCATGAACATCACGATGCCTCTGCTTTCTGTATTTATGTGTTTCACGATGCCGACCGGTCTTGGTCTTTACTGGATCACCAGTGCGGTAGTACGTATGGTTCAGCAGTTCTTTATCAATAAACATCTGAGCAAAATGCCGATGGATGAACTGATCGAACAGAATATGGAAAAAGCGGCTAAAAAACGTGAGAATAAGAAGAAAGTTGAATCACAGTATGTGAATGAAATGGCACAGAAAAAGGGACGCAAGATTGAAAAGAGCAGAAGTGCCGAAGAAGAGAAGGCTTTGGAAGCAAAACTTGAAAATGCAAGAAAACTGAATGAAAATGCGAAAGAGGGAAGTCTTGCATCAAAAGCAAATATGGTCAAGAAGTTCAATGAAAGCAATAAATAGGGGGTAATGATGATGAAAGAAATTACAGTTTCGGCAAAAACATTAGATGATGCAATCACAGAAGCTTCCATTCAGCTGGGGGTTTCAAGTGACCAGATGGAATATGATGTCATCGAAAAAGGAAGTACAGGATTTTTCGGAATCGGAAGCAAACAGGCAGTCATCAAAGCCCGACTTAAAAAAGAAAAAGCAGAGCAGGAAGAGACCATTTCTGTATCAGAAATTTTTGAATCTAAACCGGAAGTAAAAGAAGAACAGAAATCTGAAGTTAAGAATGAAGTTAAAAATGAGATAAAGAATGACTTCAAGAAAGAAAACCGTAAAGATTTCAAAAAAGATCCCAAGAAAGAGAATAATAAGGATTACAAAAAAGAATATAAAAAAGATTCAAAAAAAGAGTACAAGAAAGATTTTAAGAAAGAGTATAAGAAAGAAACAGCAGCTCCTGTTCAGGAAGAGAAGAAAGAAGTATCGCAGCCGGAGCGCAAAGAAATCGAAGTTGCAGTGGTTACAGAAGAAACCAAAAAGATCTGTGAAGATTTCCTGCGTGATGTATTAAAGGCAATGGGAATGGGTGAAGTAGAATTTACTTCGGTAGTAGATGAAGACGGAGCACTTGCCATTGAAATGAAGGGTGACGATATGGGAATCCTGATCGGAAAACGCGGTCAGACACTGGATTCTCTTCAGTATCTTACAAATCGTGTTGCGAATAAGTCACAGGAAGGTTATGTAAGAGTAAAACTTGATACCGAAGACTACAGAAGAAGAAGAAAACAGACACTTGAAAATCTGGCAAAGAATATCGCTTATAAGGTAAAACGTACCAGAAAGCCGGTATCTCTGGAGCCGATGAATCCATATGAAAGAAGAATCATTCATTCTGCACTTCAGAATGACGACAGAGTGTCAACACACAGCGAAGGAGAAGAGCCATACAGAAGAGTTGTGGTAACTCCAAACAGGCGATAATCAATGAGAGTCGTTTCCTGGAAAAGGAAACGGCTCTTTTTAAATATTTTATTCAACCAAGAGTTATACGAAGCTTGCGATTTGGCGCAAGATATCTTACAATGTTCTAATAGGGAAAATGGAGGGTCAGTTATGGGATTTCGAACAGATACGATTGCTGCGATTTCAACCGCGATGACAAATTCCGGAATTGGAATCGTAAGAATCAGTGGTGAAGATGCATTTGATGTGATAGATAAGATTTATAAAGGAAAGAAAGATAAAATCCTGTCCGAACAGAAAAGTCATACGATTCATTATGGATACATTATGGATGGAAATGATACAATTGATGAGGTGCTGGTACTTCTGATGAGAGGACCACATAGCTATACAGGAGAAGATACGGTAGAAATTGATTGTCATGGTGGTGTATTTGTTACGAAAAAGATATTGGAAACGGTGATTAAATACGGCGCACGCCCTGCAGAACCCGGTGAATTTTCAAAGAGAGCATTCTTGAACGGAAGAATGGATCTGTCTCAGGCCGAAGCAGTGATTGACATTATCAATTCCAAGAATGAATACGCATTGAAAAGTTCTGTCAACCAGTTAAAAGGTTCGGTTCATAAGAAAATAAAAGAGATAAGAGAAGAAATTCTATATCATACTGCATTCATTGAAACTGCCCTGGACGACCCTGAGCATATCAGCGTAGATGGGTATGGGGATAAATTAAGAGGTGTTGTGGATAAGCTGATGGCAGAGATTAAGAAGCTGCTTGACACTGTGGATAATGGGAGAATAATCCGAGAGGGAATAAAGACGGTAATAGTAGGAAAGCCCAATGCAGGAAAATCTTCTCTGTTAAATACTCTGCTTGGTGAAGAAAGAGCTATCGTAACAGACATAGCCGGTACGACCCGGGATGTACTGGAAGAGAATATACAGCTCCAGGGCGTATCTTTAAATATTATGGATACTGCAGGGATACGGCATACGGAAGATATTGTAGAAAAAATCGGTGTGGATAAGGCACGTGCAAATGCAGAAGAAGCGGATTTGATTATTTATGTTGTGGATTCTTCGATTCCGTTAGATGAAAATGATTTTGAAATTATCAACATGATTCGGGAAAAACGTGCTATTATATTGCTGAATAAGACGGACTTATCCACAGTTGTTGATAAAGATGAGTTGAAAAAGTGGATAACTAAGCCGATGATTGAAATATCTGCAAAAGAAGAGACTGGAATTCATGAGTTGGAATCCACATTGAAAGAAATGTTTTATCACGGAGAGTTATCTTTTAATGATGAAATTTATATTACCAATGCCAGACATAAAGCAGCTTTAAATGATGCTTATCAGAGTCTGGGAAAAGTAATGGACAGCATAGAGAATCAAATGCCGGAGGATTTTTTTACCATTGATCTTATGGATGCATATGAATCTTTGGGAAGCATTACCGGTGAAACGATAGGAGAAGATTTGGTAAATGAAATATTCAGCAAATTCTGTATGGGAAAATAAAGATCAATATGATGTTGTTGTAGTCGGTGCAGGACATGCAGGATGTGAGGCCGCTCTGGCATCAGCGAGACTTGGACTTCGGACGATTGTATTTACGGTCAGCGTGGAAAGCATTGCCATGATGCCTTGTAACCCGAATATAGGAGGAACCTCAAAGGGACATCTTGTACGTGAGCTCGATGCACTCGGCGGTGAGATGGGAAAAACGATCGACAAGACGTTTATACAGTCGAAAATGTTAAATAAATCCAAGGGACCGGCTGTTCATTCCCTTCGTGCACAGGCTGATAAAAAGAATTACAGCAACACGATGAGAAGAACTTTGGAAAATCAGGAAAACCTGGAAGTAAAACAAGGCGAAGTGGTAAATATTCTTGTGGAAAACGGTCAGGTTACCGGAATACAGACGTATTCCAGTGCAATTTACCATTGTAAAGCGGTTGTATTGTGTACCGGAACGTATCTGAAAGCAAGATGTATTTACGGTGATGTAAGCATGCATACCGGTCCGAATGGGCTTCAGGCAGCAAATTATCTGACAGATTGTCTGAAAGATCTAGGAATAGAAATGTATCGGTTCAAAACAGGTACTCCTGCCAGAATCGATAAAAGAAGTATTGATTTCAGTAAAATGGAAGAGCAGTTTGGTGATGAAAGAGTTGTTCCTTTTTCTTTTACAACAAATCCGGAGGATGTGCAGATTGACCAGGTATCCTGCTGGCTCACTTACACAAATGAGAAGACACACGAGATTATTCGTGAAAATTTGGATCGGTCACCACTATATTCTGGAATGATAGAAGGAACAGGACCAAGATATTGTCCTTCTATTGAAGATAAAGTTGTCAAATTTGCCGATAAGAGCCGTCATCAGGTTTTCATTGAACCAGAAGGATTAGACACCAATGAAATGTATGTCGGAGGAATGTCAAGTTCTCTTCCTGAAGATGTACAGTATGCTATGTATCGGAGTGTGCCGGGACTTGAAAATGTCAAAATTGTTCGAAATGCATATGCAATTGAGTATGATTGCATAGATGCCAGACAATTATACCCGACGTTGGAGTTTAAAAAGATACGAGGATTATTCAGCGGAGGACAGTTTAACGGAAGTTCCGGGTATGAAGAGGCTGCTGCGCAGGGGTTGATTGCAGGTATAAATGCTGCGAGAGAGGTTCTGGGAAAAGAACAGATCACCATTGATCGTTCTCAGGCATATATTGGTGTACTAATTGATGATCTTGTGACGAAAGAGAGCCATGAACCTTATCGTATGATGACATCCAGGGCAGAATACAGACTTTTGTTAAGACAGGATAACGCTGATCAGAGATTAACCAAAATAGGACACGAAATAGGGTTGATATCTGACGAGAGATATCAGAAGTTTGTGGAAAAAGAGAAAATTATTTCAGAAGAAATTGAGAGACTGAAGCATGTAAATGTGGGAACATCTGAAAAAGTGCAGGACCTTCTTGAAAAGTATGGAAGTACACCGCTTACATCCGGATCAGCACTTGCTGAATTGATAAGAAGACCGGAACTGAATTATCAGTTGCTTGAACCGATTGATGAGCAAAGACCGGAAAAATTCAGTCAGGAAATCATCGATCAGATTGATATTAATATCAAATACGAAGGATATATAAGCCGACAGATGAAGCAGGTAGAACAGTTCAAAAAACTTGAAACAAGAAAAATTCCGGATGATATCGATTATGATGCTGTGCCCAGTTTAAGAATTGAAGCTGTACAAAAGCTGAAACAGTATAAGCCGGTTTCGATTGGACAGGCTTCCAGAATTTCCGGCGTTTCTCCGGCAGATATATCGGTTCTTCTTGTATATCTGGGACATTAGAATAAAACATAAATGAGGCGGTTATGAGTAAAATATTTGAACAAAAATTAAATGAAATGGGAATACAATTGAGCGAGAGACAATATCAGCAATTTAATAATTATTTTGAATTACTGATCGAGTGGAACAAAGTCATGAATCTGACTGGAATCACTGAGTATGAAGAAGTGAATGAAAAGCATTTTGTAGATAGTCTCTCTATCGTGAAAGCAGTTGATATAGGAAGTATTGAAACCGTAATGGATGTAGGAACCGGAGCTGGCTTTCCCGGCATTCCTTTAAAGATTGCTTTCCCACATTTGAAAGTAACACTTTTGGATTCATTGAATAAAAGAATTAAATTTCTGGATACAGTTATATCGGAATTAAAATTAGAAGATATCCACACAATTCATGGACGTGCAGAAGATTATGCACGAAAAGAAGAGTATAGAGAAAATTTTGATCTGGTTGTTTCCAGAGCAGTAGCAAATTTATCCACATTATCAGAGTATTGTCTTCCATATGTCAAGACAGGTGGATTATTTATTCCATATAAATCCGGCGAAATTGAGGAAGAAGTAAAGAATGCAGAAACTGCATTGAAAATTCTGGGCGGAAAGAAAAGAAAAACCGTAAAATTTCAGCTTCCCGGAAGCGATATAGGAAGAACGCTTCTGGTTGTTGAAAAAATAAAATCTACCGGAAAAAAATTTCCGAGAAAAGCAGGTCTACCTGCAAAAGAACCATTGAAGTAATAGAAAACCCGTGTATATTGCGCAATATATGAAGATGCAGTATACACGGGTTTTCTTTTGGATTATATGAGAAAAATGTTAATTTGCTCCATGAATGCTTCCGGTTTTTCAAGCTGTGGAAGGAACTTTGTTTCCGGAATGGAAATGGTTTCAATAGCAGGAACATATTTTTGATATTGTTCTGCAGTTTCTATTTGTTCCGGATTGCCCTCGCCTGTTATGATATACATACTATTTGTAATATTCTTGATGCAGTGAAGAATATTCGCATTTGTATATCTCCCTTTTATACTGGCAAAAAGATATTTAGAATGACTGCTGTCTAAATGGGCAGATTCATAATAAGCTTTCACAGACATATTGTTTATTTCTTCTATATTATAATAATAATCTGTCTGAAAGATTTCTTCAATATATTTTTCAGATTGAAGAATATTATATAATAGCGTTCCTAATATAGGAATCTGAATCAACCATTTCAAAAATACGGTTCTCTTTGTCGGTGATTTTGCTAAATCTGACAGAGAAGTAGGATTTACCATAATAATTCGGTTGATCATTTCTTCGCTTGTATTACATGCCATAACGGCAATAGACGACGAAGATCCGGTTGCAATCACATCTGTCTTTTCGTTAATTACATGTTTCACAAAATCATTTAGCATCTGAACATACAAATAATTTGTATAAGTAATATTCGGCTTATCTGAACGTCCACATCCAAGTAAATCAATTGTGTAAACCGTATGATTTTCAGCCAGCTTTCCGACACAGCGTTTCCATTCATATCCGGAACTGTGTGCATTCAAATCATGAATAAGAAGGAGTGGTGAACCTGTTCCTTGTTTCTTATAATATATTTTTCCAAAACGCCATTCATAAAAATTACCTTCCGCGTTGTTAAGAAGATTATCAATTGTAGCAATATAATATGTAATTCTATTGATTAAATGCATTGTAAGAGTGACCAATGTAGTAAGAATGGCAATGATGCTTATTTTTTTCTTCAATGTATTATCATTCCTTTCTGCTTTTAAATTGAATATATTATATCATATTTTGGTTAGTGTTGGAAGTGTTTATCATTGATATTCAGTATGTTTCACGTGAAACATTTTACATATAAATAATCGGTGGTTCTAAATAGACAAATGTTTCACGTGAAACATTTGTCTATTTATGAATTATGCTAAAATCATGTTTCACGTGAAACATTTGGTAGATTTACGAGAAAAATGGTGATACAATATGATTGTAACAAATTATATAATTTGTTATGGAAAGGGGTATTATTTTAATGGGAAGAATAATTGCAGTTGCAAATCAGAAGGGTGGAGTAGGAAAAACCACAACAGCTATTAATCTTTCTTCTTGTCTTGCTGCTAAAGGACAAAAAGTTCTTGCGGTTGATATGGATCCACAAGGTAATATGACCAGCGGACTTAGTGTTGATAAGGACGAAGTTGAGTATACTGTATATGATTTAATTATTGGAGAAGCAGATATTGAACAGGTACTCCAAAAAAATGTTTTTGACAATTTAGATGTGCTTCCAACAAATATTGATTTATCCGGTGCTGAAATAGAACTGATTGATGCCGAAAATAAAGAGTATATTCTTCGAGATGAAATATTTAAGATAAAAGATAATTATGATTTTATTATTATAGACTGTCCACCGTCACTTAGTATGCTGACAATCAATGCTATGACGACTGCGGATACGGTTCTTGTACCAATACAGTGCGAATATTATGCACTTGAAGGTTTAAGTCAGTTGATGAAAACAATTGAGTTGGTAAAATCACGTCTGAATGAACGCTTGGAAATGGAAGGCGTAGTATTTACTATGTACGATGCCAGAACAAATCTATCGCTTCAGGTGGTAGAGAATGTTAAAGATAATCTGAATCAGACGATTTATAAAACTATTATACCGAGAAATATTCGTTTGGCAGAGGCTCCCAGTCATGGATTACCTATCAATTTTTATGATCCAAAATCGACGGGTGCTGAGAGCTATATGTTATTAGCAGACGAAGTGATTCATAAAGGAGAAGATGAATAATGGCGGTGAAAAGAAGTGGACTTGGAAAAGGCCTTGACAGTCTGATTCCCGATAATAAATCATCTAAAATGGTAAAAAAAACGGTAGAAGCGCCGAAAACACCTGAAAATGTCTCGGGACAGATAATGATGAAAATTAATGAGGTTGAACCAAATCGTGAACAGCCCAGAAAAAATTTCGAAGAAGATGCATTACTAGAATTAGCAGATTCAATAAAACAATTTGGTGTATTACAACCTTTAATTGTACAAAAGAAAAAAGATTACTATGAGATCATAGCCGGTGAACGCAGATGGAGAGCAGCAAAACTGGCAGGAGTAAAAGAAATCCCTGTAATTATTAAAGAATATACGGATCAGGAAATTGTGGAAATCTCACTAATTGAAAATATTCAGCGGGAAAATCTAAATCCAATTGAAGAAGCAATGGCTTTTAAAAAGCTTTTGACAGAATTTCATTTGAAACAGGATGAAGTGGCTGAACGTGTATCAAAGAGCAGAACTGCTGTGACGAATTCCATGCGTCTGTTGAAATTAAGTGATAAAGTTCAGCAGATGATCGTAGATGATATGATTTCTACAGGACATGCCCGTGCACTTTTGGCAATTGATGATCCGGAGCAACAATATATACTTGCAAATAAGATTTTTGATGAAAAACTAAGCGTTCGAGAGACGGAAAAGCTGGTTAAGGATATCAAAAATCCTAAAAAGGAAAAACCTAAAAAAGAAATCCAGAATTCATTTGTATATGAGAATCTGGAAGAAAGAATGAAGAGTGTCATTGGCACGAAGGTTCATGTAAATCATAAACCAAATGGAAAAGGTAAAATTGAAATAGAATATTATTCAGATTCAGAATTAGAACGTATATTCGAACTTCTGATGTCGATACGCGAAGGAGAATAAGAATGGAAAGTAAGATTTTAGCTGCCATAGGTATTGATCCGGCGTTTATATTTATTTTTCTACTCGTATTGATTGTGATTCTATTTTTTATGGTTGTCAATGTAAATATGAAATATAAACGTCTGAAAAGCAGTTATTCCTCATTTATGCGAGGACGCGACGGAAAAAATCTGGAACAGAGTATCCTTGAAAAATTCGATGAACTGGATGAAATCACAGAAATTGCAAAAAAGAACCGGACAGATATCAAAGAATTATTCCGTGAAATGCAGAACAATTACCAGAAAGTAGGCATTGTAAAATATGATGCTTTCAATGAAATGGGAGGAAAACTCAGCTTTGCATTGACTCTTCTCGATGGAAATAACAGTGGCTGGGTCATCAATGCAATGCACAGCAGAGAAGGATGCTACACTTATATAAAAGAAATTGTCCGCGGCGAAAGTTACATTGAACTTGCAGAGGAAGAAGCTGAATCCTTAGAACAGGCTATTTATCAGGAAGTATATGATCCGGATGTGCAGTCTGTGATGAAATAAAAAAGAAAAAGATGTTTATTTTACAGAAAAAAAGGAAACTTTAAGAGAGAAGGAGAAACATTATGTTAGACATCAAATTTGTAAGAATGAACCCGGAAGTAGTAAAAGAAAATATTCGAAAGAAATTTCAGGATGAAAAACTTCCGTTAGTTGATGAAGTAATTGAACTTGATAAGAAAAACCGTGAAATCAAGCAGGAAGTAGAAGCACTTCGCGCTGAAAGAAATAAAATCTCAAAACAGATCGGTGCATGCATGGCTCAGGGCAAAAAAGAAGAAGCAGAAGAACTGAAAAAACAGGTACAAGCAAACGCAGAACGTGTAGAATCACTGTCTCAGGAAGAAAAAGAAGTAGAAGCAAAAATCAAACAGGACATGATGATTATTCCGAATATCATTGATCCGTCCGTACCGATCGGAAAAGATGACAGCGAAAACGTAGAAATCGAAAAATTCGGTGAACCGGTTGTTCCGGATTTTGAGATTCCGTATCACACAGAAATTATGGAAAAATTCAACGGTATCGATCTTGAAAGTGCAGGAAAAGTAGCAGGAAACGGATTCTACTATCTGATGGGAGATATTGCAAGACTTCACTCTGCAGTGATTTCTTACGCACGTGATTTCATGATCGACCGCGGATTTACTTACTGCGTACCGCCATTTATGATCCGCAGCAACGTAGTAACAGGTGTTATGAGCTTTGCTGAGATGGATTCCATGATGTATAAGATCGAAGGAGAAGATTTATACCTGATCGGAACCAGTGAACACTCCATGATCGGTAAATTTATCGACACAATGCTTGAAGAGGATAAACTTCCACAAACACTTACTTCTTATTCACCGTGTTTCCGTAAAGAAAAAGGTGCACACGGAATCGAAGAACGTGGTGTATACAGAATACATCAGTTTGAAAAACAGGAAATGATCGTCGTATGTAAGCCGGAAGACAGTAAAATCTGGTATGATAAACTGTGGCAGAATACAGTAGATCTGTTCCGTTCTCTGGATATTCCGGTACGTACACTGGAATGCTGCTCCGGAGACCTTGCAGACCTGAAAGTAAAATCCTGTGACGTAGAAGCATGGTCACCAAGACAGAAGAAATATTTTGAAGTAGGAAGCTGTTCAAACCTTGGAGATGCGCAGGCAAGACGTCTCGGCATCCGCGTAAAAGGAAATGACGGAAGCAAATATTTCGCTCATACACTGAACAATACCGTAGTAGCTCCTCCGAGAATGCTGATTGCCTTCCTTGAAAATAATCTTCAGGCTGATGGTTCTGTCAGAATTCCGGAAGTACTTCGTCCATACATGGGTGGAAAGACAGAAATCAGATAATCAATACAATGAATGAGGTAAATTGTGCATAAATATTTAAAAGCAATTGGATTTCAAAACGTAACTTCCGAAAAAGAATGGAATCGTATATTAATCCAGTCCGAAGAAGAGTTTACCGATTATCAAAGAATTTCATTGGAAGAAGAACTTGATTTTGGTGAACTTCGTAAAGAATACGGAATGGGTATAGGAATCTATTCATACGGACAGATTGATGAATATGAGACTTATACACGTGAGTATTACCTGCCGTATTTTGAAGGAAACGGAATTACCTCCTACGCAGATATAATTGTAGAAAAAAGAAGCGACAAAGAAGCATATATCGGAATATGCGAAGATGTGAAAGTCGGGGTCAGCCTGATTTTCCATCTTCAAAACGGAATCGAGTACCGGAAAGAACTGATGGCAGGAAGAATTCCGAAAAATTCCACATCCGTCACACTCTCCGGACTCGCAGTTTCCGGAACGATCCTGTTTCCTGTTATGAAAAGCAAAGAACAGGAACAGGAAATCCGCGAAGAGTCCCGAAACAGAATGATGCTTCTTAGCGCAGCAAGAGAAGGAGATTCCAAAGCAATCGAAAGTCTGACCATGGAAGATATGGATCTGTATTCGCAAGTTTCCAGAAGAGTTCAGACAGAAGATATATACAGTATTGTAGATACATATTTTATGCCATGCGGTGTAGAATGTGACCAGTATTCGATCCTGGGAGAAATTCTGGATATTGATACGGTAGAAAATAAACTGACAAAAGAAGAAATCTATGTATTTACGGTCGATGTCAATGAGCTTCGATTCGATATCTGCGTACCGGTAAAATCGGTGCTCGGTGAACCGGCGATCGGGCGAAGAATTAAGGCAGATATATGGCTTCAGGGGAAGATTAATTTGTAACTGTTCAGAGCCAAGCAGATTTGTCAAAAAAGGGCGATGAATGCTTGCATTCGTGAACACTTTTTTGTACAAATCTATTTGGCGGATACGCCACATTGAGAAAATACGAAGTGTTTTCGAGGTTGGCTCTGAACAGTTCATTAATTTTAAAAATAAAGCAGGCTGGGCTGATGTGGAAGATGACAGTTCAGTCTGTGAAAATGAAGAATGTTAGGAGTGATTGACGGGAGAGAGGAGTAATTTCTTGGTTGACAAAATGGAATTTGAAAGGTATCATTATATGTGTTCAGCTGAATTGATGATGGAATAAGATGTGTGAATTCGGTTGGGGAATGGTGGAAATTAAATAGTGGGTTCTCTTAGTTAAATGGATATAACAAGTGCCTCCTAAGCACTAGTTGTGGGTTCGATTCCCGCAGGGAACGGTTTGAAAGAAAAAAGCGTCCATGATCTTAGCAGAGAATGCTAGAGGAGGGGGTGCTTTTTTGTTGGGGAAAGTAGATTCTAAAATAATTCGGATGATATAAAATGCAAAAACATTACAAATGAATTGAAATAGTAATGATCAGGTATTATAATAATAGATAATAAAAAAGAAATGGAGGAATAATGAATGGCTAGTACAATTCAAGTACGTGTTGATGATGAGTTAAAGAGCAAGTCAGATCAGTTGTTTAAAGATCTTGGCACAGATACTACTTCTGCAATTCGGATGTTTTTGACACAAGCTGTTGCAAATAACGGTTTCCCATTTGAGATAAAACGGGTGGAGCATAATCCGTATGCTGCCATGTCTGAAGAAATGATGTTGGAGAAACTGGAGAAATCAAGAGCATCTGCATCAAAGGGTAACTATCGATCTGCGGATGCTGTTATTGCTGATATGAGGGAAAAGTATGGAATATAAAGTAGTAGTAACAGCAGATGCAGAAGAAGATTTAAATCAATACATCAGATATTTGCTTATGGTGAAAAAAAGTGATCAGGCGGCGAAAAATGTTTTGGATGATTTTGAGGCTACTATTCGGAGCCTTAAAAGTGTTGCAGGAAGTTTGAAGCCGTGTGATAATCCTCGATTAAAAGAACTGGGGTATCGAAGGATAAATTTTCTTTCACATAGGTATTTTATGCTGTATCGAATTGTTGAGGATATTGTGTTTGTAGATAATATTTTTCATGAATTTCAGGATTATGAAAACAAAATGATTTAATTGAAAATGGGATTCTTAGGGAAGGTCATTTACCGTGAAGACGATAGATGGCCTTTTTCTTATGTCTTTTTCGATGGAAAGGAGGAAAGATGGCAGGAAAAGAATATACAGCGAAAGACAAGATCTTTTCTAAAATGACAAGAGAAGGTCTGACAGAAGATACACTCCGGGATGGTTCTGTGAAGAAAATCAGCCAGAAAAGTCGGGATGAACCTGAACTTGACAGTAAGGAGCGAGATGAGAAAAATGCGGCTCCCGGCAAAAGGCTGTCGGACAGTTCCGGAAGAACTGATAACCGACGCATGAGAAGGTATGTGCAGGAATTAAGAATGTCTTCGGATATTGCATCTGAAGAAAGATCTGCAAGAACTTTTTCCAAAGCAAACAGTGAAAGAATCATAGAAAGAAAGGACAGCCGGTATCAGGGAAAGCTTCGTTCTCAGGAACAGATTCCGGAAGTATCCGGTATCTCGGATCAGAAAGATCAAGTAAAGAAGAAACGTGCTCGAAAGAGACTGACAGAAGAACAGGCAAAATCGGGGAGGCTTCCAGATTGAAGTTTGATGCTGCGAAGGAAGCAGCAGACCGAACTGCCAGGGATTCAGTGCAAAATGCAGAAAAGAAGCGTTTCTTAAACCGCTTCTTCCAGAGAAAAAATATAAAGATGCCTACCGGGCTGCCAGAGCTGGAAAAACAGCAGGAAGTCCCGGAGGAGCAACAACGATTGCCGGTGTCGAGAACATGACGGTAAAAGCCAAGATTGCTTTAAAAGAAATCGTAAGGCGAAACCGTACCGTGTTTCTTGGTATCGGCATTTTTTCGCTCATTTTTATGCTGATTGCAGTTTCTTTGGGAAGCTGCAGTGCTTCGATTCAGGGTGGAGCTTCCGTGATCGGTATGACAACCTATCCCAGCACAGATGCAGATATCTATGCGGCAGAAAATGCTTATGCTGCCATGGAGGAGGCATTAAACCGGCAGATTAACAATATGGAGTCTACATATCCGGATTACGATTCCTATCAGTACAATGTCAGCGAAATCGGGCATAATCCGTATCATCTGACTTCATACCTACCCCAAAATATGGTGGATATACCTATGACGATGTAAAGGATGAATTACAGGATCTGTTTCAGGCACAGTATCATCTGTCAACCCATGGAAGGACGGAAACTGTCACAGAAACGAGAACAGTACGTGTGGGAGAATCCCTGGGAAATGTGGTAACCAGCGGATATTGTAACTGTTCTATCTGCTGTGGAAGGTGGTCCGGAGGGCCGACAGCCAGCGGTGCATACCCGACAGCTAACCATACGATTGCGGTTGATGCAAACAATCCGATTGTACCTCTAGGAACGAAAGTGAGCATGAACGGTGTGGAATATACGGTAGAGGATACCGGTAATTTTGCCAGATATGGAGTTGCCTTTGATGTGTATTACGACAGCCATTCTGCTGCCAGCGCACATGGACATCAGACCTGGGAGGCATTTCTGGCAGATGATAATGGCAGTCGGGAGGTGGAGGTTACTACCACTACTACTCAAAGAGTCCTCTATGTCACTCTAACGAATACAAATTTTGATGCAGTGGCAAGGGCAAATCTGACAGAGGAACAAGAAATCCTGTACGATGCATTGAATACCACACTGGGCAACCGGGATTATCTGTGGGATGTAAACCGAATCACTGGAGCCGGAGGCGGCATGAGCTATGAGATCCCACCGGAAGCACTGTCGGATGAACGTTTTGCAAGAATGATCCTGGAAGCAGAAAAATATCTGGGATATCCCTATGTATGGGGCGGATCTTCACCGAGTACCAGTTTTGACTGTTCCGGGTTTGTATCCTGGGTAGTCAATCATTGTGGAAATGGATGGAATTATGGACGTCGGACAGCAGATGGGCTTCGCGGTCTCTGTACTTATGTTCCACCGTCTCAGGCAAAGCCGGGAGATTTGATCTTTTTCCAGGGAACCTATAATACCAGCGGTGCCAGCCATGTGGGAATTTATGTTGGCAATGGAATGATGATTCACTGCGGGGATCCGATCCAGTATGCGAATATCAATACATCCTACTGGCAGCAGCATTTTATGTGCTTTGGAAGACTGCCTTAAAAATAAAAAAGAAGGAAGGTGAAAATTTGAATCGGAAGATCAAAAAGTATCTGGATGAGATTGAAAAGACCGAAAAAAAGATCGCTGATCTGGAAATGTATCTGAAAGGTGTCCGGTCAGCTCTGAAAGAGGAAGAAAATAACGAAATGATCAAAAGCATCTGTGGAATGAAATTAAAAGGGCAGGAATTATTTGACCTGCTAAACGGAATCCAGGATGGAACGATATCATTTGTAGCGAGCGGGGAGTCAGAAGAAGAATCTGGCTCCTTTGTTGTTCAGGAAGAAAAAAGAGAAAGTGAGGAAAATGAATATGGTGAAATGGAAGAAACTGAATAAAAAACTGGTGATGCTTTTGACAGCAGCAATGATGCTTTTTGGAAGTCAGGCTACTGCGTTTGCCTATGTGGATCAGGGTACAGAAGCTGCTCAGGAGGAATCAACAACAGAAACGGAGGAACCGGTGGTTGAGGATACTCATACCGAGGAAAATGGCGATCCGTTCTCTGTTCCTGGTAACGGAGAGGTAAGGGATGACATTACCGATGATTCCAGTAAGGAATTCTTGACGATTAAAACAAAGAATAACAATACGTTTTATATCGTAATCGACCGGGCAGCTACTACGAATAACGTGTACATGCTGTCTCAGATTGATGAAAATGACCTGAAAGAATTTCTGGATGAGGATCAGCAGCAGACTTTAGAGACTGCCCCTTCGGTAGTCCTGGAGGATGAGCATACAGACGATACGGAAAGCAGCATGGTTGTTGAAGAAGAAACACAGGCAGATAAACCGGATAAAACAGCAACAAATTCTGGTCTGTTTGTGATCCTGCTTCTGGCTGTAGCGGGGATTGCAGGCTATTACTACTTCAAGATCTACAAACCGAAGCAGGAAGATGATGATTCTGAAAACGAAGGTCTGGAAATGGATGACGGGCTGGAGACCATCAATGAGGATGAGGAATCAGACAATCCGGAAGAGAAAGTCGAATCACAGGAATAAATCCAAAAAGGTGGAAGCTGATGTTGTATAAGGGCAACGCAGCTCCCATATAAGTGAAAGGAGTTGTAAGAATATGTATTTAGTGATTACAGAAAAACCAAGCGTAGCCAGATCCATTGCGGATGTGATCGGCGCACAGAAACGTGAAGACGGATATCTGGAAGGAAAGGATTGTATCGTCAGCTGGTGTCTTGGACATCTTGCTGAATATGTGGCTCCGGATGCTTATGACGAGAAATTCAGCAGATGGAACTATGAGGATCTGCCCATTATTCCGCAGGAGTGGAAACTGGCAGTGTCAAAGGACAAGAAGGATCAGTTCTATGTGTTAAAGAAGTTGCTGAACCGTCCGGATATCGACTATGTAGTAAATGCCTGTGATGCAGGACGGGAAGGAGAATTGATCTTCAAGAGAGTCTATGATCTTTCCCGGAGCAGAAAACCGGTAAAAAGACTGTGGATTAGTTCTATGGAAGATGAAGCCATCCGTGAGGGATTTTCTCAAATGAAAGATGCGTCTGCATATGAAAACCTTGCCGATGCTGCTGTGTGCAGAGCCCAGGCAGACTGGCTGGTAGGAATGAACGCAACCAGAGCTTACACCAGTAAATATTATAAGAAGCTGACTGTGGGGCGTGTCCAGACACCGACGCTTGCCATGCTGGTAGACAGGGACAGAGCTGTTTCCTCATTCCAAAAGGAAAAGTATTTCAATGTGGAACTGGATCTGGATGGTCTGCAGGTAGAAAGACAGAAAATCTTTGATGAAAAGGAAGCAGAAAAACTGAGAGTTCTTTGCCAGGGAAGCGATGCTGTTGTGGAAGAAATACGTTCAACAGATAAGACTGTAAGACCACCGAAGCTTTATGATCTGACTACTTTGCAGAGGGAAGCGAACCGACATTATGGTATGACTGCCCAGCAGACGTTAAATGCAGCACAGTCTCTGTATGAGCAGAAACTGATCACCTATCCGAGAACTGACAGCCAGTATCTGACGGAGGATATGGAGATAACTGCAGGAAATGTGATTCGGAGAATTCATGAAAAGTATCAGCTGACAGGTCCCTTTGATCAGCCGAAAAAGCCGAATATCAGGCTTGTCCTGAATAACCGGAAGGTATCCGATCATCATGCAATTATTCCCACTGTGGAATTGACAGATTATGATCTGTCACAGTTAAAGGATTGGGAACAGAAGGTATTGTTCCTCATCTGTGTCCGTATGGTGGAAGCAACAGAAAAGGATCATATTTTCACAGAAACCGATATCACCGTGAAATGCCAGAACGAGCTGTTTTCCGCAAAAAAGAAAGTTGTAAAGCAGATGGGATGGAAGCTTTATGAAGAGTGTTTCAAGAACAAAGATGGGCTGGCTATAGAAAATCCGGAAAATGTAGAGACAGACCGGTTTTCTAATTTGACTCCCGGACAGATCTTTTACAATGTGGCAGCTGATAAATCGGAGCATCTCACTTCCCCACCGAAACAGTACAGCGAAGATACTCTGCTTGCAGCTATGGAGACAGCCGGGAATAAGGAATTCGATGAGGATACAGAGAAAAAGGGGCTGGGAACTCCGGCAACCAGAGCAGGAATCATTGAAAAACTGGTACATTCCCAGTATGCCGTCCGTAAGGGAAAACAGATCATTCCTACAGAAGATGGAAAGGTTCTGATTGAGATCCTGCCCGACTTTCTGAAATCAGCCAGCATGACAGCGGAATGGGAAAATCAGCTTCTGGATATGGAGAAAGGGAAGATCACTCCGGATACCTTTATGACAGGGATCAAAAATATGATCACCATGATGCTGAATGGATGTGACACGATTCCGGAGGAAGAAACCAGAAGGTTCCAGACAAGGGAAAGCATCGGAACCTGTCCGGTATGCGGAAGTCTGGTGTATGAAGGGAAAAAGAACTTCTACTGCAGTAACAGGGAATGTCGTTTTGCCCTCTGGAAAGAAACAAAATATCTGGAGCGGATGCTGAAAACCATCGATAAACGTATGGCTGCCGAGCTTTTAAAAAGCGGGAAAGTCCGCGTAAAGGATCTGTATTCTGTCAAAAAAAATATGTATTTCGAAGCAGATCTGATCATGGATGCGAATGAAGAACGCGTGAATTTCTCTCTTGAATTTCCAAGTAGGAAATCATCAGGGAAAAGCAAGAAAAAATAGAAAACGAAAAGAGAAAGAAATCAGGAAAGGACGAGAAATATGGAATTTGAAAAATTTGTAGAAACTGTAAAAGAAACAATCAAAGACTATCTTCCGGCTGAATATAACAATGCCAGTGTTGATGTTTATCCCCATGAAAAGTTGAATGAAAGCTATCTGGGGATGACTGTAAGAATGGAGAACCAGGTGGCGTCCCCTACACTGAACCTGAACATGTTCTATGAACAGATGCAGGATGTTCAGATGAATATGGAAGATATTATGGAACGGATGGCTGAGGTTGTGCAGATCACACCTATGGATATTGATATGGATATTTTGACTGATTATGAAAAAGCAAAAGAGAATCTGTTTATCCGGGTATCTGATGCGGACAGGAATCAGGAAATGCTGTCAAAAGTTCCTCATACTCGTGTAGAGAATCTGGCGATTACCTATCATATCTTTGCTAATTCCAGAGCAGATGGCATTGCTTCTGCGATTGTAAACAACGAAATGATGAAACTTTTTGGTATTTCAAAGGACCAGCTTCATCAGGATGCTCTGGAAAACAGTCCGAAGGTGTTTCCGGTCAAGATAGAATCTATGGATAAAATGATGGAAAATATGATGAGAAATGATATGCGGGCTGCCGGTGTAAAGGAAGAAGATATTGACCAGATGATGGAAGAAATGTATCGGAATATGGCTGTTCCGCTCACCATTGTTACGAATGAGCAGATGCTCGATGGTGCTGCAGTTCTCTTCTATCCCGGCCAGATGGATCAGATTGGAGAAGCATTAAAGGGAGACTATTATATTCTTCCCTCTTCCACTCATGAAATGCTGGTTCTTCCGAATAATGGAGAGATGACCTCCCGTGAATTAAAACACATGGTAATGGAAGTGAATAACAGTGAAGTCCGTCCTGAAGAAAAGCTGGCGGATGAAGTGTATCACTACGATACCAAGGACAGGATTTTTGAAAAAGCATCTGCTTTTGAAGAACGTCAGAAAGCGAAAGGAAAGAAACAAACAATACCTGATAAGAAAGATGCAAATATGTTTCAACCGGTACATAAACCGAAGCATAAAGCAAATGATATGTCACTTTAAAAGTATGTGTATGAGAAGCCCCGTCGGAATTAGAAACCGGCGGGGTTTTAGAAAGGAGTTCGAATAAACAGAGAAAATAATTTCGAAGAAATCCAGCCGGTTCAATCATCTACTATCCCACTTCCGGTTGCGGGAAAGGATATGAACAGCATCCTGAAATCTTTGGAGACTGGCGTGGAGAATATCTTTACTGGTGAGAAATATGCCCAGTATCTGCAGACTATGGATTATATGTCCTCGCTGGGTCAGTCTTGCAGCAAAGACCATATTCTTTTCTGCTTCTTTTACTGCGAAACAGTTCAATATTTTTGTCTCGATTTTATTCATTGTGTGCCCCCCTCCCTGACCAGTGCGTTTAACAGAAACAGGTAGTTCAAACCGTCGGTAATCTTCTCCTCCCACATGCTCTGGTCGTAAGTAGACTGCTCTGAAAAGCACATATCATAAAGTGAGATGATGTGTTTTGCCATCATTCCGGCAAGGGCTCTTTCAGGTGTACATTCCTGCAGAGCTGCAGCTGTTTTAAATGCACTGAGCCTGTCCGGGTTGTTTCCAGTATATTCTTTTGCTTTCCCGCGCAGGGTTTCTTCACAGCGGTTTACTTGCTGTATGAATAGCAAATTAAAGTCTGATTGTGTCATAATGTTTTGTCCTCCTTCTTTTTGTGTTGTGAATTTGTTTTTAGGTTTTCTGTCTGTGCCGGTTGTTCGTAATGTGTATGAATGGATGGTTCCTTCCTTTCGAGAATGGCATCTACATTGGCATTGGCGATTTCCAGTTCTTTGTGATAATCCTTCAATTGTTTTACAACTGATTTCTGAGTAGCAATGGATTTCTGTAGTTCCGATTTTTGAGATTTCAGGACTTTCATCGAAAGCATCTTTCCATCCGGATAGAACGCTTTTAACCAGTCACGGGCTTCCTCGTAGGATTTGATTTCCGATAAATGATCCTGTCGGAATTTCTTTTTATTTTTCGATTTCAGAAATTCAGCATATATCGGTTTTGAAGCAAAATATTGTCCGGTGTAGTGGATCTGTGCGTTTACATCTTTCATTTTGGAAAATAGATCTGAAAGATGTTCCTGCGCTTCTTCCATCTTCAACCGAATGTCAATTTCCTGTGTCCTCAGATCTTCTCTGGTGTCATAGCCGTGTTCCTGAATATAGATCAAGGTATCTGACATTTGCTGCAGATTGCTGATCTTCACTTTTCGGGCATAAGCCTGATTCTGCATTGCCTTTACATTTGTCTGAAGATCCGTCACAAGACGAAGCTCAGATTTTACATAAAAGATTATGAATGAATCTGTATGATAATCGAGATTTGCAGCATTTTCTGTATTGTGAGAACTTTCATGCGGTTGACTTTTGTTGATGAAATGGTTCTGGAATTGCTGTTCCAGATATTCTTTTCCATAGTTGCCTCCCAGAGATTCTGACGAGATCCGTCTATCCCTGTCCGGATGAAGACACCGGTAACTTCCCCTTTTCTCAATGACAGAAATATTGTATCTGTCCAGAAGCAGAGATTGGAATTCATCGAAACTTCCGGATAACTGCGAGCAGTCATCAATGGCATCTCTCAAAAACTGTTTTTGTGTCTGAAATACAGTCGAAGCCGGTTTTAGCCCAGCAGCACGGATTTTCTCATTTGTTTTATCTATCTGATCCTGTCCATGCGTCTTTGCCCAGTATTCTTCTCTCGTTATTTTTGCAGGTGCCGGAGAAAGGAGATCTACCTGATGGAGCCCTTCCCGGTCACACATCTCCATGACTTCTTTTTTTAAATGATTTAGAAATCTTGTTGTGTACCGGTGTTTAAATCCGGCTTCATGTTCATGAGGCTTGTCCATGTAATCCTGTCGGTCAACGGCATATTTCCGAACACTGTTAATGACAATATGAGTATGAATGTTACCGGAGCCATTATGCCCATCTGTATGAGTGACGACCAGTGACTGATAACCAGGAAAGTTTTTTCTGGCAAAATCCAGACATAGTGTCTGTGCCTTTTCACCGGTAAGTCCACATTCTGTTGCATCAGCAGGGTCAAAACTGATGATGTAATGGTGGCTTTTGATATCCCCTCTTTTTTGATTTTTGTGAAAAAATATATTTGTCTTCTCACATTCTTTGTCAAAAGACATTGGGTCACAATGCAGTCCGTCCATATAGAATTTTTATCTCAACAGTTTCCTGCCGGAATCATCCAGAATCGCTTTTCCCGTTTTTTCATTGTGTTGGAAAAACAGATATTCCAATGCATCGGAATAATTCGCATTTCTGCTTTTAATGTGTTTGATTATGGCCATGCAATTCACCTGCCATTCGTAATACTTCTTTTCTTAAGGAAAACAGATCAGTGATACACTGCCGGATCTCATCTTTCATTTTCGCAGAGCTATCTCCACCGGTGTTAAAATATCTTGCAATCTGATTGAGGTTTGATCCAATTTTTCCATATTCATTGACAAGGCACCTTAGTTCATCCATGTCAGCTACGATTTCATAATGAAGTTGAATATCCTTTTCCAAGAATGATTTCCTTAAAAATTCTGAGCGCGACAAGCCAACAATTTCTGCTGAATGATCTAATAGTTCCAATTCAGAATCTGTAAGTTTCAATGAAATAATATTCTTGTGGCGAAGATTTTCCGGTTTTTTCTTACGTGGCATATTCCTCCTTTCCTGAAAAAATCAATTATTCCACATTGTGGATTCACAGAATTAGATCAGCTGTCCCTTCTGATATAATTCGTACTGCGACCACTTTTGTGGGAGCCAGATGACATCAAAGATGTTCAAATCGAGGGTATGGGGAAACGGAATCCCCATCAAGACTGCATCCCCGAAAGTAATAGAAAATCCAGTAAATGGATTTTGGTATTACCGGGGTGGATCTTGCTCTTAGAAAAAGAACCTCTTACTTATATGGGAAAAGAGAGCTCCTTATACAACATGGAGTGCTTGAGAACTGTAATAATAATTTTGCATTGTGGCATGGAATACTAGATATTTGATTGAAAATATTCCTGTATGGGAATATAATAAAATTGACGTTTTTATAAATATTGGAGGCATATAATGGACTATTTGACAACGAGTGAGATTGCTACAAAATGGAATATTTCACGAAGACGAGTTTCTATGTATTGTAAAGATGGAAGAATAAAAGGGGCTGTATTAAAGGGGAAAACTTGGTTAGTTCCCCCAAATGCAGAAAAACCAGAAAATCCTCGACATCAAAAACGTCATTTTGAAGGAGAATAAATGAGTTATGCAAATAGAATTTGAAGAAATGCTCAAATTTAGTAAAGAATTATATTCAAGAACAGCCCTTATCAAAGCTGCATACAATTTTACCGATATAGCATACATTCATCTAGATGCGGATGAAAACTATTATTATGTTTCTATGTCAGCTAAAGAGGAGGGAAAATCTATTTCAGAAAAAGATTTTATTAATGAAATGCTTTCTCAGAGTGTAAGACATGAAGTTTACAAACAAACAAAAAATATTAGAGAACTTATGCTTGCCAGAGCAATGGCTTCAAGTGTAATGCTGAATGAAAATTATGACAGCTTAGAAAATGAAAATGAAGAGTTTTCTGAAGATGAAATATTAAAGGATTGGTTTAAAGAATGATAACGTTACATTTGCATTCGGAAATTTATTCCGTTGAAAATATTGAATATACAAAAAAAGTATATGCAAATTTTGCAAATATTAATATTACATCAGAGAATAATTATTGGTTAGTAAATTTTTCGGATTGTAAATATGATGAAAAAGAAACTATCAAAGCCTTTGAAAATTATCTGATTGGATTGGAGAATTCTTAATGGGGTGGATGGAAATTCTTTTTCTTCTAGTTATGATTACTTTATGTTTAGCGGTTATTAAAACTGATATAACAGAAGGAATGGTATACAATAAGACGCTATTAATATTTTTGGTGCTTGCAATAATAATGGACTTTTTTTACTATGGATTTTTTTATCGTGAAATGATATTTCCATTTGTTGTAAATATCATTGTTGTTTCATTAGCCAGTTTTTGTTTATTTTATTCGCATTGTTTTGCAGGGGGAGACTGTAAATTAATAATTGTATTGTCATTGCTCTATCCCTCTAGATGTTATATAAGCTATGGAAATAGCTTAATTACAATTGTCTTTACCATCGGCATTGCAGTTTTTTATGGGTATATTTATTTATTAGTAACTTCAATATATGGCCTTGCAAAAAAAGATAATAGAATATCAAGTAATTATGTAAAGAGTTATTTATGCTCATTTTTTAAATCGTTTTTTACCGCACTTATTTATATCAGTGCAGTTACTTTCATTTTACACTTGTTGGCTAAAATTGGATTGTTTGTTCCGATTTGGCTTACCCGGGTTATCTGCATTATAGTTTCCTGGGGAACTGGTAGATATCCCATTTTTAGAAAAAAACAGATTTTAATATCTGCTCTCGCTGGTGATATTGTGTTGGCTATTTGGTTGAAACTTATTCCCTTTTCGATTCATCCCGAAAATTATATTTTAGTTGTTGCGCTTTTAATTTGCCAAATGACTATAAAAACAAGCTTATATCAAGAGATTTCTATAGATGAAATTAAAAAAGGAATGATTTTGTCAATGGGATCAACGGTTTTAATGCAAAGTTCAAGAGTGAGAGGGCTTCCGAAAATATCATCTGAAGACTTGAGAGACCGTCTTACCGAGGATGAAGTAGAAAGTGTTAGACGATGGGCCAAAAGTAAAAAACAGGAAACAGTGACTATAGTAAAGAAAATTCCTTTTGCTGCTTTTATTGCTCTTGGATTTATTAGTTATATGTGTGCTTGGGGATTATTGTCATGGATATAAGAATAGAGAACTATGCTGAAGGGTTTAAATATGTATCTTTGGCATTGGATGAACCAACAAAGAAAGATTTATTGGAGGATGAATTGGATTTTATCTTCCTTGATAAAAAACAACTATTTCTTCTTCCTTCAAATATAGAATTAGAAGTAGATGAGGATGGTATTTGTGAATTATTGCATCATAATAATTATGATGTTTTCGAAATATGGCCAGATGGAAGAATGTATCTACGATATGACACAACTTCTATAGAAAATTATTTTTTTGTTACAGGTAAATGTAATTCTAATTGTATTATGTGCCCTTCTCCAGATTATTCAAGGAAGAATGGTGATGAAACAAATATTGATAATTTAATTACTTTGGCTAAGCATATTCCATCAGATAGCCCACATTTAACAATTACAGGTGGAGAACCTTTTTTAAGCGGAGAAGAAATTTTTAAATTTATTATTTTGTTACGTGAAAAATTTCACAAAACAGAATGCTTGTTTTTAACAAATGGAAGAATTTTTGCATTGGATAAATATGCGAAGATGCTACGGGATTCAATACCGAATAATAGTATTCTTGCAATTCCAATTCATGCTTCAAATGCAGAACTTCATGATTACATTACTCAGACCAAGGGTAGTTTTTCCCAGACAATATTGGGAATTAAACGATTGTTGAGATATGGTATACGAATCGAAGTACGAATTGTTGTTTCTAAGATTAACTGTGATGATATCAACAATCTGGCAGACTTTATTATCCGGGAGATTCCACAGGTCGGATATATTAGTGTGATTGCAATGGAAATGACAGGAAATGCATTTAAGAATAAAGATAGTTTATGGATTTCTTATAAAGAAGCATTTTACTATGCTTCGGGCGCGATAAAGAAACTAATAAATAACGGCATTGATGTGAAACTTTATAATTTCCCATTATGTACTGTAGATCCTTCATACTGGATGATTAGCGAGAAAAGTATTTCTCCGAATAAAGTACGTTATAGTGAAACTTGTGAAGGATGTAGTTATAAACAATCATGTGGCGGTGTGTTTGCGGGCACTATTAATATTGAAAGAGATGAGTTGAAGGCAATTATATGAAGTTGAATTATTTTAATTTCAAATCTTTCGGGAAAAAGATTCTATTAACTAATGATTTTGGAGAATATATATTTGTTAAAGAATCTGAATTCAGGGATTTGATTATGCAAAAAGTTGATAAGGGATCTTTGTTGGAACAGAAGTTAATAGAGCACCATATGATCTATGATGAAACGGCGTTATCATTTTCAGACGTGAATCGATATAATCTTAGAGTTGTAAAAAATCATTTAAATATGTCTGCATCATTACATATATTCGTTGTTACAACAGCATGTAATATGGGGTGTATATATTGTCAGGCCAATAATGGAACCAAATGTTCAAATCTATTTATGGGGAAAAAGATTGCTGAGAAAGCAGTTGATATTGCACTTCAATCTCCAACAAAGTGCTTAACTTTTGAATTTCAAGGAGGAGAACCTCTCCTGAATTTTGACGTAATAAAGCATATTGTTGAATACACAGAAGAAAATAAAGGTGCTCATTTAGTTAATTATAATATTGTTTCTAATTTGACATTGCTTGACGAAAATATATTGTCTTTTATTAAAGAACATAATTTTGGAGTGTCCACATCTATTGATGGTCACGATTTGCTTCATAATCATAATAGGCCATACAAGGATGGATCACCAACATATAATAAAGTAGTTGAATCGCTTGGTAAATTACGTGATGCCGGGATATATGTTGGTGCAATTCAAACCACGACAAAGGAGTCTTTAAAATATCCAAAAGAAATTGTTGAGACCTATTACGATCTAGGTTTTGACAGCATATTTATTCGACCTTTAACCCCTTTGGGAAAGGCAACAGTTAATTGGAATGAGATTGGATATTCTGCAGAAGAATTTTTGGAGTTTTATTATAAAGCATTAAATACAGCAATCCAACTAAATGAGAACGGTTGTTTTTTTAAGGAAGAACATGCGTCTATTTTGCTTAAAAGAATTGCAGGACATTTTGTAAATTATATGGAACTTAGATCGCCTTGTGGAGCAGGAATTGGACAGATTGCTTACTATGCTGATGGTAATATATTTACATGTGATGAAGGAAGAATGTTGTATGAAATGGGAAATAAAGCATTCTGTTTAGGAAATGTAATGACAAGTACATATCAGTCTCTTATTAATAATAGTACATGTAAAGCTATTTGTGCATCTAGCATTCTGGAAACGATACCGTCTTGTTGTGATTGTGTTTATCAGCCATATTGTGGGACTTGCCCAGTGGTTAGTTTTGCTACGAGCGGAGACATTATTGAAAAATCTCCACATGGTTATAGGTGTAAGATTTATTCTGGATTATTAGATATACTCTTTTCCTTATTTTTAGAAAATGATGATAATAAAATTCAGATATTGAATTCATGGAGTAATTAACAATGGAAAAAGATATAAAATCAGATTTAATGGTTCAAAACGAAGGTTCAGCACTCGAAGGAATAAATAATGTTTCTAACGAGGAAGAGATTCCTGAAAATGAATATAGGAAGGAAAAGAAAAAAAGAAAAAACAAAATAATTGCAGGGTTAGTTTGTGTGGTTATCGCTGAAGCCAGTATAGCTGGAGCTTTTTCTTACATAATCAGTACTCATAATATTCATAAACGTGTTACACGGGAATATCAATACCAGAATCAAGGATTTGTGTCTACAACAATGGGTACATATTCTGGAGAAATGGATTTTGGGTTGTTTGATGGAACGGGTGAATTCCTATTTGATACTAGTGCTGTTTATACAGGAGAGTTCGAAAATGATTGTATTCAAGGGTTAGGTAATCTAAAAACTCCTGTAGAAGGAACATACGAGGGGGAATTTTCATCAGGAAAAAAAGAAGGTGTTGGATTATTTACCTGGGACGATGGTGATTCTTATGAGGGTGAATGGAAATCCGATAAGATGAATGGTCAAGGTGTGTATATAACAGCCAATAATGTTATATTTACCGGAACATTCGAAAACAATATTTTTAAGGAAGGTACCTGTGAGTTTGAAAATGAAACAGGCAAATACAAAATCAGATTTGATAATAAAGAAATAAGCAACGCTGAAATCACATATCAAGATGGTACAACATATTCGGGCGATTGTACAAAGAGTGGTATTACTGGATCGGGAACCATGATGTTTTCAAATATGGACTCATATTCTGGAGAAATGGAGAACGATAAACGTTCTGGAAAGGGTGTATATACTTGGAAGTCCGGTGCTTCTTATGATGGTGATTGGTTGAATGACGATATGTCCGGTACTGGAACATATACATATTCCAAAGATAATTATGCAACAGGAACATTTGAAAAAAATATTTTTATAGAAGGAACATATCACGTTTCAAATGACTTCGGTATATATACATTTATTATTAAGGAAGGTGAACCTACTTCTGTTGAAATGACATTAAAGAATGGAACAAAATATTCCGGAGATATGTCAGCTGGAAAGTTAAATGGCAAGGCTCAAATTACATATAGTAATGGAGATAAATATAGCGGTATGGTGTCAAATAACCAGAAGTCAGGGCAGGGGACCTACGAATGGACAAGTGGTGCCTCTTATGAAGGAGAATGGTCTGAAGATAAAATGAGTGGAACAGGATCCTATTATTATTCTCCAAAAGAAGGTGGTTATATGCTTACTGGAGAATTCAAAAATGGGCATCCTAATGGAGAATGTACATATTATGTATCATCTTCAGAGTATTACAAAACAGATTGGTCAAATGGAAAATGTGTAAAGGTGTATGAGTAATTATGGATAAATTATTTCCCGAATTTCAAAAAAGTATAGAGAATTTAATAGAGGATGAAGAAGGCAATATTCCAGGCAATAAGTTACTGGCTTTAGGAACAATGATTATAATTTTAGGTAGTTTAATGACAGTGGATGCATTTGCAGCACATAGATCGCACAGTTCGCATAGATCGCACAGTTCGCATAGTTCACATTCATCAGGTTCACATGGAAACAGTCATAGCAATCATGGAAGCCATGAAAGCCATCAAAGCCATCAGAGCCATACTTCCCATTCGAACACAGGATCTCATTCGAACTCAAGATATAGTGCAGAGGGTGATGTTAGTTACTCAGCACCAGCAGCTTCTAGTGTGCCAAAAATTTCAGAGCCTACTGTAGAGATGACAGCAGATTCATTAGGATTGCCAGAGGTTAATCAGAATATTCAGTTACCGAATGGAACACCGATTTCTAGTATTCTTCCATCTTTTGCTGTTCCAGCATCAACTGTAACAAGTAAGATGGATTCCATGGAAATGAATACTCCGTCATCTACGGATCCGATTGAATAAAAAGAGGTGTTAGCATATGGCTTTATTCAAAAAAAATATTTCAAAAGATAACAATATAGTGGCTGAAAGAGTGTCGCAACCAGTAATAAAAAACTATGAACAAGAACCTGTTCAAGCTGCAACGATTGTAATTAATAGTATACAACAAGGAAATTATTCCGAAATTAGTCAAAAACTAGAAGAACTGCCGAGCACTGGATTTCGTCGAACTCAGTATGTTTTTGAGGCACCAAGAACAACAATTTTCAAATGGATAATTGGTATATGCATTTGCTTTATCATAGGATATTTATATTATGCCGTTATGGGACTTGGAATGCACATTTATTCCGATAATTATGAGGTGTATAGCCAAGTCTTCTTAGGAGTTACTTTAGCGGTATTTGTTATTAATGTTATTGTCATTATTTTGGCTATTAATTCAATAAAATTTGCTAAACGATATGAAAAATATTTTGAATTAATGAATTATAAGAATGTTGAGATAATTGATGATATATGTGCATATACTTCTTTTCCATATTCCAAGGTAGTAAAAGATCTTTCTTGTGCAGTAAAACAAAAACTCATTCCTCAGGGGCATTTTTCTACTGAGAATCTGGTGTTTATTGCCTCTGATGAAATGTATAAAAAATACGAAGAAAATAAACCAGTATATGATCGATATTATAAACAGTTAATTGAAGAACGTATTCGCATGGGGGAACGTTCTGAGGAGATACAAAAGATTTTAGATATTGGACAAGAATATGTTGATAAAATACATGACAGTAATCGACTAATTAAAGAAAAAGATATAACAATGAAATTGGATCGAATGGAAAAAATAGTTGCTACAATTTTCCGTGAAGTTGATCTTAATCCAGAACAGTCCGGAAAGCTTGGGATGTTCTTGAATTATTATTTACCAACCACGGAAAAATTACTGAATGCATACATCGATATGAATGAAAAAGAGATTGGAGGACCAAACATTAAAAATGCCAAAAGGGATATCGAACATGCCATTGATATGTTGATTGTTTCGTTTGAGGGTATTCTAAACCAGTTCTATGAGGAGCAAGAATTGGATATTGCCAGTGATATCTCTACTATGGAATTACTTATTAAACAAGAACAAATGTAGAAGAATATGGAAAATGACAAGCTAATTGATTACATTGATGATCTAAAATCGGTATTACAAGGAAGATTGGTTATTGGGAATCAGGAATCTATTTCTGTATATGGAAGTGTCGAACAACAAAAGTTGGGAGAATTTGCGAAAGAGATTACACACTTGTTTTTAAATCAAGGTTACAACATAGAGATTACCATTAACAATATCCTGGACGAATTGAAAGAATTTCAAGTTTCACCGCATAAAAAGGGATGGGATTTATCCTTTTTGAAAAAATCCCCGCCCAAATCCGTTTTGTTGGGTCATTACAATTCTACTCTCAAATATATAGAAAAACTGAGTGTAGAGCTGAAGCTACAAGAAGCGGCAATATTAAAAGAAAGTAATGTGCTTGAATGTTTGGAAAAACAAATAGAACGGTGTTGCAATGAATTGCAAAACTGTATTGATAAAGGAAAAACGTTGATCATGAGCCATGATAAGACACAGAACACTGATTCTGAAGATGTCGAACATTGGTGGCTTCGATTAGAACAAAGAGTTCGTGATTTAGAACTATCTTATATGATATCAATGCAAACCTTGTCACAAGTTAGATTATTAAAAGACAACAATAATCAGATAGTTAATAGGATATTAGAAATTACGACTAAAACAATTCCTTTATGGAAAAGTCAAATGAAAGCGTTTATTTCTATTGCTAACAGTTCTGATAAGGAAGAAATAAATCGAATACTTGGTGAAAAATTGAAATTTTTGTCAGAGATAGAAATAAGAGACACTGATATCCGAAAAGAATTGAGAAATATCTCATCATGAAGGGAGAAATAATTGTGAGCACAGAAACTCAAAAAAGAACAACATTAGTATTAAATCCGGAGGATCACAAAAGAAATCCGTTATTGGATGACATTCCAGTAATGCAATCTGTTGTTTCATCAGAAGAATCCAAAGGCTACTCTGCCGGAACAATTGATGAATCAATGCTCTCAGAAGAAGAACGCGAAATGGTTGATCAATTTGCTTCTGAAATAGATATTACGAACGTTGATCAGGTTGTGAAATATGGAATGAATGCACAACAAAATATTTCTGATTTTTCAGTATCTATATTGAAAAAAGTTAAAACATATGATTTGGGTGATGTAGGTACATCACTTAAAGAATTGACAACTGCAGTAGATGCAACGACTGAACCCGAAAAAAAAGGAATTTTGGGAGTGTTTCAAAAAGCCAAAAGAGGTGTTGGATCGATTAGAGCAAATTATGCAAAGGCTGAGAGTAATGTGGATCGAATAGAAAAAGATTTACGTTTACATCAGAATGTTTTAATTCAGGATATTTCTATGTACCAGCAAATGTATGAATTGAATGTACAATATTACAAAGAATTGACGATGTATATTATTGCTGGAAAAAAGGCATTAGATAAAGCAAGGAGCGGTAAACTGGCTGAATTAAAAGTGAGAGCTGATAAAACAAATCTTCAAGAAGATGTACAAGAATACAAAGATTTTGAGGATTTATGCTATAGATTTGAGAAAAAGATTTCTGATTTGGAATTAACGAGAGTCATTGCGATTCAATCAGCTCCGCAAGTTCGCATGCTTCAAAATAATGATCGCGAAATGCTGGATAAGTTACAGTCCTCATTGTCAAATACGATTCCGTTATGGAGAAATCAGTTAGTATTGTCATTAGGTATTGAACATTCGCAGCGTGCCTTAGAAGCACAGTCTGCTCTTACTGAAAAAACGAATGATTTGTTGCGCAGAAATTCAGAAACTTTGAAAATGGCAACAATTGAAACTGCTAAAGAGGTTGAAAGACCGATTGTCGACATTGAAACTCTTCGTTTATGTAGTAAAAATCTGATATCTTCCGTAAATGAAGTTGTAAAGATTCATGAGCAGGGAACTGCAAAACGCGTGAAGGCGCAGGAAGAATTGATAAAGATAGAGGAAGAATTAAAACAGGCGATGCTTGAACCAAAATATAGAAAGTAAAATATTAATGGGAGCATTGTTGCTCCCATTTTTGAAAGGGAAAAAATGAAAAAAGTTAAAGTATCATTTAATGCTCCAGTGACACTAGGTATTGTCTTGATATGTTTCATAGTAACCATAATTGGTATTATTACACATGGAGACAGTACTTATCTCTTATTTATGACGTATCATTCCTCTTTGGCAAATCCATTAACATACCTGAGATTTTTTACGCATATATTTGGTCATGATGGGATTAACCATTTTATAGGAAATGCTACATATTTGTTGTTGTTGGGGACGCTTCTAGAAGAAAAGTATGGATCATTGAATTTGATAAAAGTGGTATTCATCACTGCTAGTGTTACGGGGATTATTAATTATGTGGTATCACCTAATACAGCATTATATGGTGCTAGTGGTATTGTATTTGCGTTTATTGTATTGTCGTCGTTTACGGGATTTAAAGAGGGAGAAATACCATTAACCTTTATTCTGGTACTTATACTGTTTGTGGGACAACAGTTTTATGGGTAGTGTCAAGTAATCTATGAAAAACTGGGCCGAAAAAAACAGGCTCAAACGAACCTTGAAAATTGCAAATATATAAGACGGAAGGCCCTCCGGGGGCTCAGGGCGCTGCCCTAAGAACCTGCAAGGGACCAGTCCCTTGACCCGATTCCGGGCTCTGCCCGGACCTGTCCTCGCCGGAAGGCAGGAAAAGGGCGCACTTGCCCCTTTTCTGCTAAACAGGATAATCCGTGAACCTTATGTCAAGAGGCTTTCGCGGCATATCCTCGCACTTCGTGCTCTGGTATTCCACGGTCCTCCTGACAACGGTTCCGCTCCATTTACGCATTTTTCTGTTTCTGGAGATTTAGAATTGTCTGTTGACCAAGGAAGATCAGCAGTTGCCATTTTCCGGGCATATTGTCAGCGCCTTCCAGCATTTCTACTGTGTTCAGGACTTTATAGTTGTTGTGTTTGTGAGGACGCAGAAAGTTATAGTATGCAACCCACAGAGCAAGGTCATAGTTGGCACCGTCGATGTTGTCAAATCCGTTTGTTTTCCGGTAGGACGCTTTATAGGTTCGGTTCAGGCGCTCGATCATCTGCTTGAATGGACGGAACTCTTTGGAAACCGCATCGTCGTTGGTAAGCCCAATCACCTGGGTAATGCAGAACTTGAAGGCATCACCAAATTCATGGAAGAACTGCTGGGCAGCCAGTGGATAGGCACTGTAACCGTCTGCGATAAAGCGGAAGTTTTTTGGAAGCTCTTTGAAATGTCGGAAAGCCATGCGCATTGCCATGATACAGGGACCGACGCCGCGGTTGTCAGAGACCTGGTAACCGATGATGGAGCGCTTCGCAGCATCCATAATGAACCAGATATAAGTTTTGATACCACGGATCTTGATATAGGTTTCATCAGCAGTGAAAGTGCTGCCGGCATGATAGTCATAGTGCTGTTAGAATATAAATAGTACAAGCCAAAATGAGAATTCCGGAATACAAATAAGGATATGCATGATACAATGAGTACGTGCTGAAGGAGGATCTCATATGGCTAAACAACATGATAAACAGTTCAAACTTGATGCTGTCCAGTACTACGAAGACCACAAGGACTTAGGAGTACGTGGATGTGCTGAAAATCTTGGTATCGGATACAGCACTTTAACCAAGTGGTTGAAAGACTTCCGGGAATCAGGCGATATCCCTGTTCGTGGTTCTGGCAACTATGCCTCTGATGAACAGAAAGAAATCGCCCGCCTTAAGCGTGAATTGCGCGACGCCCAAGATGCGCTTGATGTATTAAAAAAAGCCATCAACATTCTGGGAAAATGACAGAAGCCATTTATCTCGAAGTGTCTGAGAAGGCGGAAACTGCCAGGAAGGCTGGACGCCAGGTTTCCGTCTCCGGAATGTTGAAATTCTTAGGTGTCTCAAGGTCAGGCTACAACGCATGGCTGCATCATGTTCCATCTGATACAGAAAAGCGTCGTGAAGCTGTAAAATCCAGGATTCAGGATATTTATGATGATTCCAAACAGAACTACGGAGCTCCAAAGATTACTGCAGAACTACGTAAAAGTGGGGAAACGATATCCGAAAGAACTGTTGGCACATATATGCGCCAGATGGGAATCCGGGCTCAATGGAGCAAACCCTGGACTATCACAACCAAAGATTCTGATTTCAGCACAGAATTACAGAATATCCTGGATGAACAGTTTAATCCTGACCGCCCGAATGCAGTATGGTGTTCGGACATCACCTATATCTGGACGATAGATGGCTTCGTCTATCTGACCAGTATCATGGATTTATATTCCAGAAAAATCATCGCATGGACACTTTCAGAAACGCTGGAAGTATCCTGTGTTATTGATACTATAAATAAGGCCAAAGCCCGTCGAAAAATCAATCAACCGCTGATCATTCATTCGGATCGAGGCAGCCAATACGTTGCGAAAGAATACAAAAAGGCAACTGCGAAAATGCAGCGCAGCTATTCGAAAAAGGCATATCCGTGGGATAATGCATGTATCGAATCCTTTCATTCTATCATTAAACGTGAATGGCTGAATCGTTTTAAAATCCGCGATTACAAGCAGGCGTATCGTTTAGTTTTCGAATATCTGGAAGCGTTTTATAATACCAAACGAATCCACAGTCATTGCAACTATATGTCACCAGATGAATTCGAACGATTATATGAAAGAACCCACAGGGAAGCGGAGCTTATGGCAAGTTAAAATGGGGAAATTTCTCATTTTAACTTGTACTAAATCTTGACAGAAGACCATAGTTGTCCACGAAAGGTTTTACACAGATAGCAGCAGTTTTACAGTAGTTGGCGATTTGCTGGTGTGAGATCCGGATGTTATAAAGATCCTTCAAAGCCTGGGAGGTTTTCCGCAGGGAGAGCCCGAGGTTAACGTGAAGAGTCAGGCACAGTGACATCACGTGGGAATCGAACTTGTTGAACTTCAGGGAAGAAGCATTTTTCGGGAGGGAATCCAGATCCATTTTAAAGAAATCCACGGTGAATTCACGGTAGATGTAGTGTAGCTTGTATTCGTTCTTGCCATAAGCTTTTTCAAGATGTTCCTTA
>NZ_JBQHSE010000020.1:0-60142 GCF_052066395.1 Bariatricus sp. HCP28S3_A4
TTTCATAATAAGGATAAGCTATATATCGTTATTCGAGAAGATTTGGGTAATCACCCCACAAGAGTGAGTCAATGTGAAACTTCTCGAATAATAATAATTCTCGGATAATCGGTATTATTTTAGAACTCGAATAATACCGATATGCGAAAATCCATTGACGGACTCTGCGCCGTTATCGAAGACCAGCTTAAGATGGATCCGTCGTCCAGTGCTCTCTTCCTTTTCTGCGGAAGAAGACGGGACAGGATCAAAGCCTTGTTCCGGGAACCGGACGGCTTCGTTCTAATCTATAAGCGCTTGTCTGTCCGCGGCGGCTATCAATGGCCCAGGAAGCAGTCGGAGGTCCGGAATCTTTCCTGGCGGGAGTTTGACTGGCTGATGTCGGGGATCGATATTGACCAGCCAAAAGCCCTCAAAGCAGAGTAAAAAGTATCTGGATTTCAGCAGAAATCCTGCACAGAAAAACCCGGAAATCCCTTGTAAATTCGGCATTTTTCAGGAGTCATTTTCCTTTAGTAAAAGCCCCGTTTCTGGTATAATAAAGATATCAAATCCGAGGAGAGAACCGATGGCTTCCAATGCGAAAGATATCCAGCTTCGAGAGCTGAAAGATACAGTATCACAACTGAAAACAATGGTATCTGAACAGACTGAGCTGATCAAATCTCTCCGTCTTATTATTGACGAAAAATCCAGTCACGAGAAAGCACTCCTGGAACAGGTGGACTATCTGACCAAAAAGCTTTTCGGCTCTTCCAGCGAAAGAAGATCTGATGATATTCCGGGACAACAGAATCTCTTTGATGAAGCAGAAATGGAACAGGATCCGTCCCTGCTGGAAGAAGAAACTGTGATCAAGGAACATACCCGTAAAAAGAAGGCAACCCATGAGGATCTCTTCAAAGGCCTGAAGGTTGAAAAAGTAGTGATCCCTCTTCCGGAAGAAGACCAGATCTGTCCGGTATGCGGTACGCAGATGGTCCTGATCGGCGAGGAGTATGTCCGCCGGGAACTGGAATTCATTCCTGCTACTTGTAAAGTGATCGAATACTACAGCCAGAGTTACGGATGTCCGTCCTGCAAGGAAGGGTTTGGCGATACAGAAAAACCTGTGATCATAAAGTCTCAGGTTCCGGCGGCTCTGGTTGGGAAAGGTCCTGCCTCAGCATCCACTGTTGCATGGACCATGTATCAGAAGTATGCCAATGGGCTTCCCCTTTACCGGCAGGAGAAAGACTGGAAACAGTATGGGGCTCAGATCAGCCGCACCACTCTTGCCAACTGGATCATCTACTGTTCACAGAACTACTTCCAGCCAATGTATGATTACTTCCACCGTGAGCTGCTGAAACGCAGCTTTGCAATGGCAGATGAAACCCGAGTTCAGGTATTGAACGAGGAAGGGCGCCGAGCCCAGACCCAATCATTCATGTGGCTGTTCCGAAGCGGCGAGGATGGACTTCCGGCGATCATCCTGTATGGCTATTCCCCGACCAGGAGCGGCAGTCACGCAAGGGAGTTCCTGGAAGGCTACAGCGGATACCTGGAAACGGATGGATATCAGGGATACAACAATCTTCCAGGGATCAGACGCTGCTCTTGTTGGGCGCATATCCGTCGATACTTTATCGATGCCGTTCCCAAAGGAAAACAGTATGACTACAGTCAGCCGGCAGTGCAGGGAGTCCAGTACTGCAATCGGTTATTCGCCATTGAGGACTCCATTAACAAAAAGTATCCCGGTGATTATGAAAAGCGAAAGCAGCTGCGTCTCGAGAAGGAAAAACCTGTTCTGGAGGCTTTCTGGTCGTGGCTCGATCAGCAGAAGCCAGTCCGGAACACCCGGATGGATAAAGCGGTTAATTATGTTCTCAACCGGCGTGATACAGCGGAGACCTATCTGGAAGACGGGCGGTGCAGCTTTACTAATAACCTCAGCGAGAATGCAATTCGTCCACTTGCAGTAGGGCGCAAGAACTGGCTGTTCAGCAATTCCGTTGACGGAGCGAATGCCAGTGCAGTGGTCTACACAATGGTTGAGATGGCAAAAGCACATGGGCTGAATATTTATGGATATCTTAAATTTCTGCTGGAGCACCGGCCAAGTAAAGATATGACCGATGAACAACTGGAAGAACTGGCACCTTGGAGTGAAAAACTCCAATCTATCAAAAATCGCATGTGAATTATAGTGAATTACTCCAACTCGCAAAGGGCTGGGGTAATTTTGTATCTGACCGCATTAATATTTGGCGCTTACGCTGTTACTACTTGATTTTTCTTTTTCTTGCCGTTAACATTCATTTTAGATACCTCTTGTACTCTTTAGATTTTTACCAACTGGCAGGTCAGTAATAATCTAAATTTACTTGAGGTATTCTTTTGTGTCAATCTCTTGACTTATTTAAAGTATACAGGAAGCTTTCTAGATGATCTGTTACCATGGTCACCAAAGCTACCGGACGGTATTCGAAAGAACTGATAACCAAGGCTACCGTAAGGTGGCTCTTAATTTTTGGAGGTACTCGCTATTGAACGTTTACACAAATCAGACACTATACAGTCCAACTTTTTGTCCACATGCCCGAGCGGACGGTGGAATTAAATTTTGCAATTTTTAATCAGTATAATCTTTTTTTGCTGGTTTGACAATCTATATTAACTATTATACAATGGTAACAGATTATACAATAGGAGGAAGGCAAATGGTTCAAAAAAAAGTGGCAAGATTGTTATCGGCTATGCTTGTTAGTACATTATTGGCAACAAGTGTAATAGGGTATACAAGCAAGGCAGAAGATAATGTCAATTCTGGAGAAGAAATACAGATTCAGACAGAAGAGGAAAAGCAAAACGATACACGGGAAATAGTAGAAACTGAGCACAACGATATTAGTGTTCAGAATAACGATTCGGTTATTAATCAGGATTCTTCAGATGAAGTGACGGAAAATCCGATTGAAGAAGAGGAGATAGAACCATTTCCTGAAAATGGGGATAGGCTTGAAACTGTTACTGGAATGGATGAAGAAGGTAATCTACAGGAGATAGATGATGAGGCTGGAATTGTAAAGGAAAGCGAAACTAAAACCAGAGCAGCAGATGCACAGATAGTAAACTTCAATACCAAAGGATCGAGTACAACAGATTATAAAGAAGTAGAGACAGGTGCTTCGGGATATACTTGCGGTACCTATGGAGCAGATGCTGCTTATCTTGGTACAAGCTCAGGAAAAGTAAAGTTCATGCTTTCTGGAGTTATTGGAGAAGTTGATGAATCTGAAGTTCAGATTGTCAATATTTCAGATGCGAGTTCCATCAGTTATTACATAGTTTCTTCAGGTCGTCTGATGCATTATATTACAACGAATGTATCAAAGGAATCATATTCATCAAAATTGGATAACGGACCGGCACCATCGTATTTAAGTGAAGGAACCAAATATTATAGTTATGATGGACATTATTTTTATACATCTGGAAAATTTGCTGCAATGTTATCTGATTATAATAATGGGGATAGGAAAAATTCAGTAAACCCAAGTATCCCTTATTTTAATTATTATCAGTATCTTCCTCTTAGGAGCCAAATAGAATATAGCAGTTCTGAACTTAATTCCATGATTAATGCTAAAACTGACAGTGACTCTAAGATGAGAGATATTGGAATAAGTTTGGTCAACAATCAGAATACTTATGGTGTTAACGCATTGATTATGACAGGAATTGCTGCAAACGAAAGTGCATGGGGAAAGAGTAATATTTCGCAGTCAAAGAATAATTTATTTGGCCTTAACGCAATTGATTCCAGCCCAGGAGAATCTGCCAATTATTATTCAGATGTAACAACATGTATTAAAGAGTTTGCTGAGACTTATATGTCAAAACGATATCTGAGAGCGGGGTATACATATTATAAAGGTGGATTTCTTGGAAACAAGGCCAGCGGAATTAATGTTCATTATGCGTCCGACCCTTATTGGGGAGAGAAAGCAGCAAATGTGGCGTGGAATCTTGATAACAATAATGGGAAGAAGGATTATGGAAAGTATACAATTGGAATTAAGGATCTTCTCAGCAGTGATCATACCACATTAAATGTTCGCAATAAGAGTACTAAAGATTCCTCTTCTGAAGTTTTATATAAGACAGTTTCACAATCACAATATGCTTTCTTAATCTTAAATGATGGTGCATTAGAGAATGATTTTTATAGGGTGCAAAGTGATCCGGTATTAAATAGTGATAGGACAGCAATTGACACTTCCACTGGAAATTATAATTTTTCAAATATGTATGCATATGCGCATAGGAATCATGTAACGATTGTACATAATGGTTCAGGTGGAAATGGAGGTGTTTCTTGGAATACCGTAGATCCTGTAAAGGTACCGGCTGATGTTGCAAGTGCGTTGACTATTACTCCTTATGTAGGAAAACTCGGATGGTTATCAGAAGTGAAAAATGGAGAGCAGGTTGGTACGACCGGAATTAGCCATCAGCTTGAAGCGGTCAAAATTGAAATCAATGGTATTTCGGATCTTAATATTGAATATTCTGCACATGTTGCAGACGTGGGGTGGCAAGATTATGTATCGAACGGAGACATGGCAGGAACGACAGAACAGGATGCAGCTATTGAGGCAATTAAAATTCGTTTGACGGGAAGTAAGAGTGACGAATATGATATCTTTTATCGAGCTCATGTCGCGGAAGATGGATGGCAGTCCTTTGTCTCAGAAGATGAGATTGCAGGGACAACAGGAGAAAGTACGCCGGTTGAAGCAATTCAAATTGTATTGTTAAAAAAAGAAAAGGATATTAGTGTAAATAATAAAGCGGATATTTCTTATAGTACTTATACCAGTACTTTCGGTTGGGGGGGAGCTGCATCCCAAAATGGAGAACAAAGTGGTACGGTGGGAATGTCAGTACCGATTGAGAGTATTAAAATTCAAAGTGGAATAGAAGGAGTAGGAGTAGAATATTCAACACATATTCCAAATGTGGGCTGGCAGTCTTACGTAGCGGACGGTGAGGAATCAAAAGTCAATGATTCACCAAAGAGGATAGAAGCAATTAAAATACGACTAACAGGACCTAATGCTGATAATTATGATGTATATTATCGGATGCATTGTGCTGATTATGGTTGGTTAGGTTGGGCGAAAAATGACGAAAAGGCTGGCACTCAAGGATACTCTTGTCAGATTGAAGCACTTCAGATTGTTGTTGTAGAGAAAGGAAGTAAAGCACCAGGAAGTATAGAAAATGCTTTTAAATTGAAACCTGCAGATATAGTATATGCTTCTTTTATCAATGGAAATGGATGGCAAAATGAAGTGAAAAATGGAGCACTTAGCGGAACAACTGGAGTTGCTAAAGCGCTTGGTGGTATAAAAATTAATTTAAGCAATAAGATTTTATCTGGAAATGTTCAATATGCATCACATATACAGGATAAAGGCTGGGATGATTGGAAACAAAATGGAGATGTAAGTGGTACTGCAGATGGACTGAAGCGATTGGAAGCTATTAAAATTAAGCTTACTGATGAAATGGAAAAGCAATACGATATTTATTATCGTGTTCATGTACAGGAGTTTGGTTGGCTTGGTTGGGCAAAAAATGGTGAAGCGGCAGGTACTGAGGCGTATAGTTACAGAGTTGAAGCAATTGAAATTAGATTATTGGATAAAGGAGCCGAAGCACCAGGAAATACGAATGCTGCATTTAAAAGAAAATATACATCGGTTCAGTATTCTGCTCATATTCAAGATATCGGATGGAAATCTTATGTTAGTGATGGAAGTACAGCAGGAACAACGGGTAAATCATTGAGATTAGAAGCACTTAAGATTAAGTTGACAGATATGAAATGCGGAGGTGGAATACGCTATAGTTCTCATGTACAAGATATTGGTTGGCAACCTTTTACAACAAACAATTCCATAAGTGGAACTGTAGGAAAAAGTAAAAGGGTTGAAGCAATAAAAATTGAGTTAACGGGAGAAATTGCAGATTATTGCGATGTATATTACAGAGTAAATGTTGTTGGTTATGGCTGGCTTGGCTGGACAAAGAATGGAGAACCGGCAGGTAGTGAAGGCCTTAGCAGGCAGATGGAAGCAATTCAAATTAAAATAGTAACAAAGGGTGAGGAAGCGCCATCTACTTCAGAAACAGCATTTTACAAATAATAATTTTTGTTTAGGGCTAGGCTGCGTGAGAGTCTGGCCCCTGTTTTAATAGAGAGTATAAGGGAGGAGCACATGTATAAGAGAATATTAGCATTATCTTTAGCAATTTATTTATCGCTTTATCCTGTTACAACCTTTGCAAATGAGGAAGGAAGTATTGATAATGTAATAGATTTGGGTGGAGATAAAAAAAGTTTGGATGAAGCAGAAGAAATGCCGGACAGTTCATACTCTGAGGAAGAAGAGAGTCCAGAAGAGTCTATGAATGAAGAAATAGAAGAACAGCCCGTAGATGATGAAGTGGAAAGGGTGATTACACTTCAGTATCAGGTTCATGTTCAGAACATTGGATGGCAAGGCTGGAAAAAAGCAGGAGAACTTGCCGGAACTACGGGAGAATCTCTTCGGATGGAGGCATTTCAAATCGATTTGGGAAGTGAAGAATTAAATAGTCAGATTATGTATAGAGCGCATGTTCAGGATATTGGATGGCAGGATTGGGTGAACGGAGGAGAAATAGCTGGTACTGTTGGTAAATCTCTTCGGGCAGAAGCATTGGAGATTAAACTTACGGGAGAACTTGCGGAACAATATGATGTTAGTTATATGACTCATGTATCTAATATCGGTGATCTGGAATATGTTTCAAACGGTGCAAGCGCAGGGTCACAAGGACTTGGAGCTAGAATGGAAGCACTGACAATTATGTTGGCGGATAAAAAGCAGGACGAAGACAGTATTCCTGATGGAAGAGGTTTTGTGAAAGATTATTCTTCAAATGATTTAACTTATACGGCGCATGTACAAAATATAGGAGATTTGGATGGGGTCATAAGCGGAGAGATACAGGGAACAACTGGTGAAGGCTTGAGACTTGAGGGATTTGCTGTGAATCTGGATACCAGTGCACTTCATTCATTAAAGGGTGATATTACATACAGAGCTCATATTCAGGATATTGGATGGCAGGAGTGGAAAAGAAATGGAGAATTTGCTGGAACAACGGGAAAATCATTAAGAATTGAGGCAATTCAGATTCAGCTAACAGGTGAAGCAGTAGCGTTTTACAATGTATATTACAGAACTCATATTCAGAATTTCGGATGGATGGGATGGGCTAAAAACGGAGAAAAGGCAGGAAGTGAGTCAATTTCACAAAGAATGGAAGCTTTTCAAATCGTGCTTGTACCAAAAATTAAAGATCAGAGCTCTTTCAATAGCTCTGTGGCAGCTTATCGTAATACTTATGTTTATCAGAATCCATCAAAATACTTACAGATAAAGCATAAGCAGAAAGCATTAACTGGTGGTGGTTATAATCTGTCTAAAAATTATATGGGGTTAAAGGTTGCATATGTTCAGAGAAAACTTGGACTTGGTGTAAGGCGTGCCATTATGGATTCTACAACAATTAATGCAGTAAAAAGCTTTCAAAAGAAGAATGGGCTTACTGTAAATGGGATTGTGGATCTTACAACTTGGAAGAAGATGGGATTATCCGAAAATGACTGGTATAATCTGGGAGCATATGCAAGTCTTTTAAAAACCAATCCTGCCAGTACGAGATCTCAGTGTATTGAAGCGATGATTGATACAGCATATTCTTACTTGAATACTGAATATATTATAGGAGCTTCAGGTAAACCAGGAACAGGAGTAGATTGTAGCGGACTGGTGATGCAGGCATTGTACTCTGCGGGAATTGATCCGGATCCTGTCAGTCCCATTAGGCATTCGAAGCCTGGGTATGAATATGAGTCGAGAAATCTTTGGAACTTACCTATGAAACATGTTTCATATAGCGAAAGGCAACGCGGCGATTTGATTTTCTACGCAAATTCGTCTGGAACTATTATTCATGTTGCTATTTATCTGGGTAATGATAAAGTGATTGAATCCTGGCCCGATAAAGTGGTAGTATGGCCGATAAAGAATTCGCATCGTTCAATAATAAAGGGGGTTGTGCGTCCGTTTGCTTAAAGTGCAAAACGGGCCAGAATAATGAAAAAGATACATAAGACTGTCGTGGGTATTGTTTGTTTTTGCATGATGATGGGAAATACGGGGAGTTATGTTATTGCATCTTCGGGTGATACAGATTTAATTTGGGAAAGTGAAACAGTACAGGATGGTTCTAGTGATGAAAAAATAATAAATGAGGAAGAAGGTTCTGATACATCTGTCGGTGAGAACGGAATTGAGGATTTAACTCCAGAAGATGAAAACGAAAACACAGATGAATCCAATAATTTAGATGATACGATTGAGTCAGTCGAAAGTGAAAATTCGGATAATGATATCAGTTCTGCGAAAAATGAGTTTACTGATGATGGGGTGGAAACTCAGGATGAAATAGAAACATCTGAAGAGGAACTACAAACGGAGAACGAAGAAGAGATACCAGAAGAAATCATAGATGAGGAACCCCCGAAAATCATGTATCAGGTTCACGTCCAGAATAAAGGGTGGATGAATTGGGTGACAGATAATGAAATAGCAGGAACAACAGGGGAATCCTTGAGGGTTGAAGCTGTTAAGATAAAACTTGAAAAAACGAATGAAAATTCGGGTCAGCCTGAAGAGATATCTGAAGATGAAGTATCTGATGAACAAACAAAGGAATTGGCAGAAGAATCTCATGTCGAATACCGTGTTCATATACGCAACAAAGGATGGCAGTCATGGAAAAAAGATGGAGAACTGGCAGGTACGACAGGAGAAGAACTTCAGATTGAGGCGATTCAGATTCGACTTATTGGTGAAATCACCAAGGAATATGAAGTGTATTATAAATCTCATGTTGCAGATTTTGGGTGGCTCGGTCTGGTAAAAGGCGAAGAACTTTCTGGTACAGAGGGAATGTCAAAACGAGTCGAAGCTCTTATGATAGGTTTGGAAAAATCAGAGAATGAACAGAACTTATCAGAAAGAGGCTATATCAAAGGATATTCGAAGGAGAATTTAAAGTATTCTGGCCATGTACAAGATAGTGGAAATACCAGTGAGGTTTATGGTGGTGGAACTCTGGGAACTACAGGGTGTTCAAAAAGATTGGAAGCATTAAAAATCATATTGGATACATCAAATAGTCTGGCGGGAGTTGTAGAATATCAGGCGCATGTCCAGAATATCGGATGGCAGTCGTGGAAGGAAAACGGTCAGCTTGCCGGAACGACCGGAGAATCAAAGAGAATGGAAGCAGTCAAAATACGATTGAAGGGTGAAAATTCAAAGTATTATGATATATATTACCGGGCACATGTTCAGTCGCTAGGATGGCTGGGATGGGCTAAAAATGGGCAGATTGCAGGTACAACAGACAGTAGCCTTCGGATGGAAGCATTACAGGTTGTTCTGGTTGTTAAAGGAAATGCAGCTCCGGGGGCAAATTCCGGGTACTATGTTGTTTGTCCAAGAAGCAAGAATATCAGTGGTGTCCCGCTATTCAAGCAGTATCCCGATTTTCCGAACGGATGTGAAGCAATTTCGCTGAATATGGTCATGCGTTATCTGGGATACGAGATATCCAATTCGGAAATGTGTAATATATATCTGCCCAAAGGCCCCCTGCATTCGACCAATCCGTATGTGGCATATATGGGTAATCCGGCCGGAAAAAATGCAGGTTATGGCTGTTGGGCACCTGTGATTGTCAAGGCAGCGGATAAATACTTTGAAAGCAAAGGAATTTCACCAAAAAGAGCAAAAAATATCAGTGACAGCACGCCTGAGGATCTGTACAAATATGTTGCGCTGGGAAAGCCGGTGATCGTATGGGTTACGCTGGATATGGGGAGTACCGGAGAATGGTTTCAGGCCGGGACTGTTAACGGAAAAGCAGTGTACTGGCCGAGAAGAGCACATTGCATGGTGTTGACCGGATATGATCTGAACCGGGGAACTGTTAAAGTCAATGATCCAATACGGGGAACCGTGGAATACTCTATGTCAGATTTTGAAAAAGCATATAAAAACATGGGCAAAAATGCAGTTATTATAGAATAGAAATAATCATCTAGACATTGAACAGTAAAAAATGTATAATATTTAGTAAGTATGCAAACAGAAAATTAGAAAGAGGAATGCACATGAAGATACTAAAGCGAATTGCGACAATGTTATTAACAGTAAGTCTGCTGGTGCCATGTTTTGCAACAATATCGATGGCGGCAGACGGAATTGTATTTTTCACGGATCTGGAAACGAAGGTAGGGGATACGCTTACCATTACAGGTACCGTGGTAGCAAGGAATGATACGATCGGTGATGCAAGAGTGGAGATGACGTATGACACGACTTACCTTCGTTTTATAGAAGGAGATGGGGTCAGTGAGAGCGAAAGTGGAAAACTGGTTTTCAGCGGATCGGGAGACGGCAGCAGTGACCGTCTGGAATATAATATGCAGTTTCAGGCACTTCTGGAAGGAAATACGAGAGTGGAGCAGGGAAGTACTTCCGTAACGAACCAGAATGGTGAAACGGTGGATTGCGAGACCGGATTTGCAGACGTAGTAATCGGTGAAGGGGATCCAGGTAAGATCCTTCCGGTCGGAAACACGAAAAGCGTTACAGTCAATGGCGCAGAATATACGCTGTCAGAAGCGTTTAATGAAAGCGAGATTCCTACAGGATTTGCTGCAGGTGAATTCGATTACGAAGGTGAGACATTTAAAGGAGCTGTTCAGGCAAACAGTGGTCTGACGGCAGCTTACCTGATCGACGGTGATCAGTCCGGTAAATTCTGGCTGTATAATACAGAAGACAGTTCCTTCTATCCGTTCGAAGAAATCATGATTTCAGATACATATTCTATCGTGATCCTGGACGGAACGAATGAAGTGAAAATGCCTGAGAAATATGTGGAGGCTTCACTCGATATCAACGGTGTCAGCTTCCCTGCATGGGTGGAACCTGACAGAGATGGATTTCTGATTCTTTATGCAGTTAATAACGACGGGGATAAGTCACTTTATCTTTATGATACCTTAGAACACACCTATCAGAGAATGGAAACCCCGAAGACCGGTACAACGGTTGCGCCGAAGGAAGAAAGCAAACTGGATAAGGTACTTGGTGTGATATCGGATTATTTGATCTGGGTGCTGGTTGGTGTCGGATGCCTGATCTTTATTATGTTCATCCTTTTGATTGTAACGGCTGTAAAGCTTCGCAACAGAAATGTGGAACTTGATGAACTGTACGATGAGTATGGTATCGATGTGGAAGAGGATAATCCGAAAGTTCAGCCAAAGAAGAATCAGTTCAAAAAGCCGGCAGAAGAAGACGAAGATGATTTCGATGACTTTTACGATGAAGACGATGATGCCTATTATTACGATGATGAAGAGGCAGACGACGATCTTGCAGAGCTGAGAGAAGACTTCATGTCAGCGGCTCCGCAGCCAAACAGTAATCTGGACGAATATTATGATGATGATGATTACGCGGACGATGATTATGATTACGATGATTATGATGAAGATTCGTATGAGGCCACTTCCGCCAAGTCAACAAGAGATGACACATTTGAGATGGATTTTATTGATTTAGAATAACTTGGGAAAAGGGATATTGGAAACAATATCCCTTTTTCTATTTACAAAATGTTACAAGTTTGTTACAATACATGGAAAAGTGCAAAAAAAATACACTTTTGTGCAAATAAAAGGGAGGACTTAATTATGTGTGGAATAGTGGGATATATCGGAGAGAGCCAGGCGGCACCTATTTTGCTTGACGGATTGTCAAAACTGGAGTACAGAGGATATGACTCGGCCGGTATTGCTGTATATAATGGAACAGAAATTGAAGTGGTGAAGTCCAAGGGGCGACTTAAGGTTTTAAGTGAGATGACTCATGATGGAAGTATGATGCCGGGAACACTTGGAATCGGACATACTCGGTGGGCTACACACGGGGAACCGTCTGACATCAATGCACATCCGCATTTTAATAAAGATGAGAGTATTGTAGTGGTTCATAATGGCATCATTGAGAACTATCTGAAGCTGAAAAAGAAGCTGGAGGCAAAAGGATATCAGTTTATCTCGGATACAGATACGGAAGTGATCGCTCATCTGCTGGATTATTATTATACAGGTAATCCGCTTCAGGCCGTTACAAAGATCATGCATCGAATGGAAGGATCTTATGCACTGGGTATCATTTTCAGAGATCATCCGGATGAATTATACGCGGTAAGAAAAGACAGTCCGCTGATCGTTGGACACACGGAAGGTGGAAATATCATTGCTTCGGATGTACCGGCAGTATTGAAATACACCAGAGACGTATTCTTTATTGAAAATGAAGAAATCGTGCGGATGACGAAAGATTCTATGGAGTTTTTTACCGTGGATGAGGAACCTCTCGAGAAGGAATCCACACATATTGACTGGGATGTCAACGCCGCAGAAAAAGGCGGTTATGAGCATTTTATGCTGAAAGAAATGTATGAGCAGCCGAAAGCGATCACCGATACATTTTCACCGAGATTAAAAGACGGAAAGATTGTGATTGATGAGCTTGGAATGACGGACGAAGAGATTCGGGAAATCAAGAAGATCATGATTGTGGCATGCGGCTCTGCTTATCATACCGGTGTGACCAGTAAATACATTTATGAGGGGCTTGCAAGAATTCCGGTTGAAGTAGATCTGGCTTCGGAATTCCGGTACCGTGATCCGATTATTGAAGAAGGCACAATGGTCATCGTAATCAGCCAGTCCGGCGAAACGGCAGATTCACTTGCGGCACTTCGTGAGGCAAAGAAAAGAGGGGCGCGCGTACTTGGTATTGTAAATGTGGTGGGAAGTTCCATCGCCAGAGAAGCGGATAACGTCATGTACACATGGGCAGGTCCGGAAATTGCGGTTGCGACGACGAAAGCGTACTCAGCACAGTTGGTAGCACATTATCTGCTCGCTATGAAATTTGCCTATGTACGCGGGAAACTGAGCGATTCCGAGCTGGCTGAAATGTTGGAGGATCTGCGGCGTCTCCCGGAACAGGTCGAGATGCTTTTGAATAATAAGCAGAAGATTCAGAAATTTGCGAATCGATATCTCGCTGCAAGGGACATTTTCTTTATCGGCCGCGGTATCGATTATGCAATCTCATTGGAAGGTTCTTTGAAACTGAAAGAGATTTCGTACATTCATTCGGAAGCATATGCTGCCGGTGAACTGAAACACGGAACCATTTCACTGATCGAAGAGGGAACACTGGTATCTGCAGTCCTGACTCAGCCGGAACTGTATAAGAAAATGATCAGCAATATGGTTGAAGTAAAGACAAGGGGCGCATTTGTCATGGCAGTGACCAATACCGGTAATACGGAAGTGGAAAAAGCTGCTGATTATGTGATCTATATTCCGAAGACAAATAAGTATTTTACCAATTCGTTGGCGATCATCCCGCTCCAGTTATTTGGATATTATGTTTCAATCGGAAGAGGATGCGATGTGGATAAACCGAGAAATCTGGCAAAATCGGTTACGGTTGAATAAAACTGGATGAATAAAATATAGAATAATCCACTTGCTTTTTTCGACAATTCATGCTTAAATATTAAAGAAAAATTAAGAAATGAAGGAAAAGTATGAAAATGAGAAAAAAGATTGGCAATGCATTTTTTTCGTTATGCTGTTTGGCAATGATTGTGGTTTCTGCGGTATGTGTGGCAATATATAATCTTGCGGGATGGGTTCTGGATACCTGGGGGCTGTTAACGATCGACGAGATCATATTTCATCTGACGGTACCGATTGAAGGAACAAATACGGATATTGTCTGGGATGGAATCAATACCTGTCTTCCGCTTGTTATACTGGTCGTGCTCTTTATGATCGTATATGCGGCCGGTATGAAGCACAGTAAATGGAAACTGGGGCTCGGGTTTTTGTGTATTACCTGCCTCTCTGCCGGAAGCGGTGTTAAGGCTGCGTACAATCTGTATTCAGAGCTTGAGGTGGGAAATTATCTTCTCAGTCAGAAAGAAGATGACAAATTCATTGAGGAACATTATGTTGACCCCAGAAATGTGGAGATCACGTTCCCGGAAGAGAAAAGAAATCTGGTCTATATTTTCCTTGAATCGATGGAAGCTACTTATGCTTCCAAGGATGTCGGGGGAGGGCTTGATTTTAACTGTATCCCCGAATTGACAGAGATTGCAACGAATTATGTTTCATTTTCCAATACAGATAAACTGGGAGGACCAGTTGCAGTCCCGGGGACCGGATGGACAATGGGAGGAATCTTCGGACAGACATCCGGACTGCCGATCAAAAACAGTGTGGGAACGGATGACATGAACCAGACCTTGGGAGAGCAGATGTTTTTTTCATCAAGAGTGTGCAATCTGGAGGATATTCTTGAAGATCAGGGGTACAGGCAGTGCTTTATGATCGGATCGGACGTTACATTCGGCGGACGGAAAGCATATTTTAACAGTCACGGCAATTGTGAGATCTGGGATTATTACACCGCTGTCGAAGAAGGAAGAATTCCGGAAGACTATTACAGATGGTGGGGATATGAGGACGAGAAGCTCTTTACATATGCGAGGGAAAAACTGACAGAGCTGGGTTCGGGCTCAGAACCTTTTAATCTTACACTTCTTACGGTGGACACGCATTTTGAAGACGGATATGTCTGTGATCTGTGCCAGGACGAATTCGGAGATGACCAGTATGCGAATGTTATGGCATGCTCAAGCAGACAGGTTGCATCATTTATTGAATGGATACAGCAGCAGGATTTCTATGAGAATACGACGATCATACTTTGTGGGGATCATCCAACGATGGATAAGAATTTCTGCGAAGGTCTGGATGAGGATTATCAAAGGACTGTTTATAATGCATTTATTAACCTTCCGGAAGGACTAAATACTTCTTATGAGCAGACGCATTTGAGAAAAAGCTGTACTTTGGACATGTTCCCGACTACGCTGGCAGCTCTGGGAGCGCAGATAGAAGGCGACAGACTGGCACTTGGTACGAATTTATTCTCTTCAGAGGAAACTTTGGAAGAAAAATACGGATACGATGAAGTGAGCGATCACCTTCGTCAAAAATCTAATTTTTATGATATGCTGATCAACGACATTGATTATGAACAACCGGCAGAATAGAACCTGCAGAATACAGGTTTGTGATGCTTCGGAAAAAGGGCGGGATTCTTCCCGCCTTTTCAACATTTTTTTATCGTTTTATCACACTTTTATCACAATTATCGATTAAACTCTAAGTCATAAAGATAAGGAAAGGGGATTTTGGTTATGGAAAACCAGTACAATTATTATAGACCAGATGACGATAATAATACAGACAGATCATTTCAGGAAAGCAGAAAGGCACCGAAGCCGAAGAAGAAATTTCCGAAAAAGGCAATAGCGGTTGCGGGATTTGCGGTTATGTTTGGTGTGATCGGGGGACTGACCTTCCAGGGAACGAACTATATAACGGGTAAACTTTTGGGAACGACGAGCACGAAAGAAGAGACAAAAAGTACGAAGACGGTTGCCAATACCCAGCTTACGACCTCGAAGACCGCGGTTTCTTCCGATGTATCCGATATTGTGGATGCAACGCTCCCATCGATCGTTTCGATTACCAATATGAGTGTTCAGCAGGTACAGGATTTCTTCGGAGGCATCCGGCAACAGGAAAGCAAGAGCGCGGGTTCCGGCATCATCATCAGTCAGAATGATACAGAGCTGCTGATCGTGACGAACAATCATGTAGTAGAGGGAAGCGAGACACTTACAGTTACATTTGTTGATGAGACGAGTGTGGAGGCGCTGATCAAAGGAACAGATTCTGCAAGAGATTTGGCAGTTGTTGCAGTTCCACTGGAGAAGATTCCGGATGAGACGATGGATGCGATCAAGCTTGCAACGCTTTGTGATTCGGATGGCATCAAGGTCGGAGAACCTGCCATTGCAATCGGAAATGCACTTGGCTATGGACAGTCTGTTACAATGGGAATTGTCAGTGCAACGGAACGTACGATTTCCGGTTATGACGGAACCTATATTCAGACAGATGCAGCAATCAACCCCGGAAACAGCGGCGGAGCACTGTTGAACATCAATGGAGAAGTGATTGGTATTAACTCTGCAAAGATCAATGCATCTGAAGTCGAAGGAATGGGATTTGCGATTCCGATTTCCGATACAACCGATATTATCGAGAATTTGATGAATAAAGAAACGAGAAGCAAAGTCAGCGAAGCAGAACGTGGATATCTGGGTATTAAGGGATATGATGTAACAGAAGAAGGCGCACAGATGTATAATATGCCGACCGGCGTTTTCATTGCGGAAGTCATTGATGGCGGCGGTGCAAAAGACGCAGGTCTGACAAAAGGCATGATCATCACAGAGTTTGACGGAAGTTCTGTTGACGATATGGAAATTCTGAAAGGCTTGCTGGAATATTATAAAGTAGGTGAGGAAGTTTCAGTGAAGGTTCAGGTTCCGGAAAAAAATGGTGAATACACGGAGCAGGAAGTTACTGTAAAACTGGGTAAAGCATCGTAAGACCTCCTATATTGATTTAGAGTTGTACATGAAAAAAGCGGATTATTGTAGTCCGCTTTTTTCATACTCATTCTTCTTCATTTTCCGCTTATAATCTGCCCACATGCGATTTTGCGTCCACTGTTCCCGGATGGCTGTGCCCTGTAATCATCCGGCATTTCATGAATGATCACCGTTTTCCCAATGACTTCTTCCGGATAGAAGCGATCGGTATAGAAGGCTTCCATTGCATAACCGTCATTCCCCATCAGCACAGGAAAATCACCCGAATGCCCCGGATGATCACAATGCGTTGTGTTCCAGTGCATGCCTGTATCAGCAAAAGGATCTTCCTGATTTCCTGTACAGCGGTTTCCGGAATGAATGTGGAATCCATAAAAGCCGCCCCTGCAATGCTCAGCACTTTGGGAAAGACCGGAGATACTTGCAACGACAAGGGTTCCGCGCCAGAGAGGATAAAACATCACTTCGCCCATAATATCGGAGAATTCTTTGCTGCCGCGAACTTCTGCCTGTGCATCCGGTTTCTGGGACAGAAGGATACGGATTGTATCATTCAGGACCTGGTTCATTTCTGCTTGCACCCGCACATTTCTTTCTTGTCGAATTCCGGGTTGATGGCATAGAAGTTTCGGCTATCCAGATTCTCCTGAACGATTCGCAGACTTTCGCCGAATCTTTGGTAATGAACAATTTCTCTTTTCCGGAGAAAACGGATCGGATCGCATACTTCCGGATCTTTCACAAGGCGGAGAATGTTGTCGTATGTTGTGCGGGCTTTTTGCTCTGCTGCCATATCTTCATGAAGATCTGTGATCGGATCCCCTTTCGATTGAAAATATGTTGCAGTCCATGGTGTACCTCCGGCTGACTGGGGCCAGAGAGCGAGGGTGTGGTCTACAAAATATTTGTCGAAGCCGGAGGACTTTATTTCATCAAGGGAAAGGTCTCTGGTGAGCTGGTAGACGATTGCGCAGACGATCTCCATATGAGCAAGTTCCTCTGTACCGATATCTGTCAATATACCGGTCACTTCTTTGTAAGGCATGGTATATCGTTGGGAGAGATATCGCATTGAAGCAGCAAGCTCCCCGTCCGGGCCGCCAAATTGACTAATGATAACCTGAGCTATTTTCGGATTGGTCTGGCTGATTTTGACCGGATACTGTAAACGTTTTTCATAATTCCACATACTCTAACACCATCCTTCCTGCCATGGCCATGGCTCATGGATCCAGTTCCATCTGTCGGTGCACGAAGCAACCGTTGTATCGATGGTAAGCGGACCATAATATTTCGCGTATTCTTTCAATGCCTGATTCCGCATTTTACTGTATTCGTGAAATAACTGTAGTGCGGCGTTGTCACATGGGTGGGTGTCCAGATATAATTTGACATCATCCACCATAAAGCTCGCCTGGTTGATCGTGCAAAGCAGTTCCCGGCGGCAAGGTTTTCCCTGATTCATTTCATTCATGACTGGCATCCTCCTGTTCCATGAAATGGTTTATCCAGTTCTTCGAAAATCGTACCACGGCAGAATGCTTTCTCAGGTTCATAGATTTTTCTCCAGTTCTGCCAAGGAACATAAGCCATCGCGAGTGGCATCCCTTCCAGTGCGTCATCCCGGTCGCAGCAGGAATTCATATTTCTGTTTCCGGAATACGGAGAAGGTGCAGATCCCGGAGCCATGCCATTGTTCATTCGATAGCCGTGACCGCAGTTCCCACGCCTCATATAATCGTTTGTATCATTCCGATAATTCTGCATGAGTAGTAAGCTCCTTCCATAGTATTTACAATATTATAGTATGGAAGCCGGGGGAAAAGGGTTCCCCATCAGGATTAATAAAAACAAACATGATCATAAACGATTGAAAGCCTTCCGAAGGTGTAGTATAATTTGGAAAGAGTCTGTGAAATGGGGGTTTTGAACTATGTGGGAAAAAATAAAAAAGTTATTAGCCTACTATGGACCGTACAAATTTTTGCTGTTCAGTGATTTGTTTTTTGCGGTAGTAGGGGCCATGGTAACGCTCGCAATTCCGCTCATCGTGCGATACATTACAAGTGAGGTTGTATATTTCAGCCCGAATGAAGCAAATAGTGCGATTCTGCGGCTGGGGATTTTCCTGGTGATTCTGGTGCTGATCGAGTATGGCTGCAATTATTATATAGCATTCCTGGGACATATGATGGGGGCCCGGATGGAAGCGGATATGAGAAGTGATATTTTTGGTCATTATCAGAAGCTGACGTTTGCGTTTTATGATAATCAGAAGGTGGGACATCTGCTTTCGAGAATTACAAGTGACTTGTTCGATATCAGTGAGCTTTTGCATCATGGGCCTGAGGATGTGCTGATTTCGGTGATCAAGATCGTAGGTTCTTTTGTAATCCTGCTGCAAATCAATGCGAAGCTGACACTGGTTGCGTTTACGTTTCTTCCGTTTATGGTGGTGTTTGCTGTACATTATAATAAGAAAATGAAGCGGGCATTTTCTCAGAACAGGGCGAGGATTGCGGATATCAACAGTCAGATCGAGGACAGTCTGTCGGGAATCCGTGTGGTAAAATCGTTCGCAAATGAAGGCGAAGAGTTGAAAAAATTCAATGTGGGAAATGACCGATTTGTGGAATCAAAGCGGACAAGCTACAAGTATATGGGGATTTACCATTCCGGTCTGAATGCGATGACGACACTGGTGACGGTCGGTGTTCTGGTGGCAGGAGGAAGCTTCCTGACGACCGGTACGGTAGAGGTGACGGATCTGATTACGTTTCTTCTCTATATCAGTAATTTTACGGAGCCGGTGAAGAAGCTGGTGAATTCAGCGGAACAGTTCCAGAATGGATATACCGGGTTTGAGCGTTTTCTGGAGATCCTTTCAATCGCGCCGGATATTACAGATAAGCCGGACGCAGTCGAGGTGGGGAATTTGCAGGGCGACATCGAATTCAAGAATGTTTCGTTCCATTATGAGGATAATAAGGAGAAGGTGCTGAACCATATTAATCTGAAGGTGCATGCCGGAGAGTATATGGCGCTTGTCGGCCCTTCCGGTGTGGGTAAGACAACACTTTGCAGTCTGATTCCACGATTCTATGAAGTGTCGGAGGGAGCTATTCAGATTGATGGTATGGACGTTCGAGATATGAAGCTTGCCAATCTGAGAAATAATATCGGTATTGTTCAGCAGGATGTCTACCTGTTTGCGGGTACGATCATGGACAATATCCGTTATGGAAAACCGGGGGCGACGGACGCAGAGGTCATACTTGCGGCGAAGCGTGCAAATGCGCATGAATTTATCATGGCATTCCCGGACGGATATGATACGGATATCGGACAGCGGGGAGTGAAGCTTTCCGGAGGGCAGAAGCAGAGATTATCCATCGCCAGAGTTTTCTTAAAGAACCCGCCGATTCTGATCTTCGATGAGGCGACATCGGCACTGGATAATGAGAGTGAGAAAGTGGTTCAGCAATCCCTCGAAGAGCTTGCGAAGAACCGGACCACGTTTGTGATCGCGCACAGACTTACGACGATCCGCAATGCCCAGAGGATTCTGGTGCTTACGGAGAACGGAATCGCAGAACAGGGAACGCATGAGGAACTTCTGGCAAAGAAGGGTGTATATGAATCCTTGTATCATATGCATTTTCAGAGTTAACATGGGAAAACTATGACAGAAAATATGTCAGAACAAGGCTGACAGGATAAGAGAAGGTGAAACGATGCCGGGCAGATTTCAGATTACAGAATATTGCCATCATTTTCTGGAAGAATATGTGAGGGAAAATGACTGTTGTATCGATGCGACAGCGGGAAATGGGAATGATACCGAGTTTTTATGCCGGATGGTCGGGGAAGGCGGAAAGGTCTATGCATTCGACGTGCAGGAAGAGGCTATCCGCCAGACCCGGCTGCGTCTTGAGAACGCCGGATTGACCGCGCGTGCGAGTCTGATACTGGATGGTCACGAGAATATGGCGAAGTATGTTCAGGAAGAGGCCTCTGCGGTGGTGTTTAATTTCGGGTATCTTCCAGGAGGAGATCACAAGGTGGCAACGAGACCGGAGACCAGTCTGATCGCAGTGGAGCAGGGACTTGGGCTTTTGAAAAAAGGCGGTGTGATGAGCCTCTGTATTTACAGCGGGGGAGACACCGGGTATGAGGAAAAGGAAGCGCTGCTTTCGTATTTGAAAGAACTGGATTCGAAAAAGTGGCTCGTACTTGTGAACAGTTATTATAACCGGAAAAATGATCCGCCTCTGCCGGTATTTGTGATCCGGTTAAAATAGATAAACGATACAGTAACGGTTTTATTTATTTTAAATTGCAATTTCATGTCAAAAAAAGACAGATTTTGTGTTATACTGGTACGGAGTTATTGAAAAAAAAGGAGTATTTGAAGTGATTTTATGATAGAAGCAGAATTCAGAAGACCGGAATTAAGGGATCAGGAGTTGATTTCCTGGTATTTTCGTCAGTATCCGAGCAGAAGTTGTGACCGGACGTTTGCAAATGTGTTTTTGTGGGCAAAACATTATAATGTGGAGTTTGCAGAGTATAAGCGCACCCTTTTGTTCAGGGACAACAGTGCGGGGTATGGATTCGCTTTTCCGGCAGGCGTGGATGAAGATGTGAGAAATGTGATACCGGAGCTGGTAAACCAGGCAAAAGAGGATGGAGAAAGATTCTGTCTTTACGGTATTACAAAAGAACATATGGAAAAGCTGGAAATGTGGTTCCCGAAAGAATTTGTATGTGAATACAACCGGGACGAAGCGGATTACGTCTATGAGACGGAAAAACTGGCGACTCTTTCCGGAAAGAAGCTTCACAGTAAGAGGAATCATATCAATAAATTCCGTCAAGTCCATGCGGGCAACTGGAGTTATGAGACACTGTCCGGAAAAAATCTGGAGGAGTGTTTCCAGATGGCTCTCAGATGGCGAAATGAGAATGGCTGTGAAGAAGATGAAGAGAAGAATGCAGAGATGTGCGTGACGCTCAACTCCCTCAGGTTGTTTGAAGAACTTGGCCTGACAGGCGGAGTATTAAGAGTGGACGGTGAGATCGTTGCTTTTACGATCGGAGAAGCAGTGAATGATGATACCTTTGTTGTTCACATCGAGAAGGCATATGCAGAAGTGGAAGGTTCGTACACGATGATCAATCAGCAGTTTGTGGAGCACGAGCTGTTGGGGAAATATCGATATGTCAACAGGGAAGATGATGTCGGTCTTGAGGGACTCAGAAAGGCAAAGCTTTCTTATAAGCCGGTCTTTCTGGTAGAAAAAGGATATGTGACACTTGCGAACGAACAAAATACAGAAAGGCATGAATGATGAAAGCATTTGAAAAAAATATCAGAAAAGTAGAACCTTATGTGCCCGGTGAGCAGCCGCAGAGAAAGGTGATCAAATTAAATACCAATGAGAATCCATATCCGCCTTCGCCGGGAGTGCTTGCGGCGATGAAGGAACTGGAACAGAATATGGACACGCTTCGTCTTTACCCGGATCCGACAGCGGATCTGCTGGTGAGCGCGCTGGCTGATCATTATCATGTGGGAAAAGATCAGGTTTTTGTGGGAGTCGGATCGGATGATGTACTCGCCATGTGTTTTCTGACATTTTTTAATTCGGAGAAACCGATCTTTTTCCCGGATATTACATATTCTTTCTATAAAGTGTGGGCGGATCTGTACCGCATTCCATATGAATGCAAGCCGCTCGATGAAGAGTTCCGGATTGTGAAAGAAGATTATTACGAAGAGAACGGCGGTGTGATCTTCCCGAATCCGAATGCGCCGACCTCGCTCTACGAGAATCTGGATTTTGTGGAAGATATCCTCAAACACAATCAGGATGTCATTGTGATCGTGGATGAAGCATATATTGATTTTGCAGGAGAGTCCGCGCTGAAGCTGCTTGATAAATATGAGAATCTGCTCATTGTACAGACATTTTCCAAGGCGCGCTCCATGGCGGGTATGCGAATCGGATATGCCATCGGAAGTCCGCTTTTGATCAAATATCTGAACGATGCGAAGTACTCCTTCAATTCCTATACGATGAATAAAACATCGCTTGTATATGGCGTGGAGGCTGTCAAAGACAAAGTGTATTTTGAAGAGACGATACAGAAAATCGTGGCGACAAGAACATGGGCGGCAGAGGAGTTTCGTAAATTGGGATTCGTGTTCCCGGAGCCGGCTGCAAACTTTATTTTTGTTTCTCATCCGGATTATGATGCAAAGGAACTTTTTGAGGCGCTCAAGGCAAATGATATTTATGTGCGTTACTGGGGAAGCGAAAGGATTGAACAGTATCTGCGTGTAACGATAGGAACAAGGGAAGAGATGGAGGCATTATTCGCTTTCCTGAAAAAATATATGAAGAAGTGTTAGGAGAGAATATATGGTAGAATCTTTAGTACAGTGGTTTGTGACGAAGCTGGGGGGCAAGGCGGCAAAGGAACTGATTGTTTTTATTATTTCTATGGTGCCGATTCTGGAACTCAGGGGTGGGCTTCTGGCAGCAGGACCGGCATTCCTGGATATCCCGACCTGGAGGGCGATTCCAATCTGTATTATCGGAAACCTGATTCCGATACCGTTCATTCTGCTGCTCATCAGGCCAATCTTTGCGTGGCTGCGCCGGACAAAACTGTTTCGGCCGTTGGTAGAGAAGCTGGAAACAAAGGCGATGAGCAAAAGCGGGCAGATTGAAAAGTATGAATTCTGGGGGCTTGTGCTCTTTGTGGGAATTCCGCTTCCGGGAACCGGAGCGTGGACGGGATCTCTGATTGCTTCGCTTTTGGGAATCGACTGGAAGAAAGCATTTCTGGCTGTGGTGATCGGAGTGTGCATGGCGACTGTGATCATGTATTTTCTGTCCTATGTGGTGATTGGCGGAATATTTGGGTAAGGAAGAATAGAATAATGGAATTCGGAAGAGAGAACGGCGTGACTTTTGTCACGCCGTTTTTAGCTTTTGCGTTCGTATTTTTCAAATATTTTGCGGAATAAGAGTGATTCAACATACGTAAATGCTGAAGCACCGATAATGCAAGTTATTATGAATAATGCTGCAGCAGTATATAAGGAATAGAATGCAAAGAAAAAAATAGGAATATTCAGGAGGATCAAAGTGAAAAAGTATCCTGGCCAGGTGAGTATCATGTGTGGAATATGCATCATTACCTGTCTACACGTAAACTGGAATCGTGCCAGTATCGGGAAATAATATAGAAAGCAGATATATACAGCCAGAAGAAAAATCCCCGCTACTGTTCGGAGGACAGCTGAAAATGTTCCACCAGTCTGAGTTGATATCCATAAGTTCATGCCGAGAAGAGAAAACGCTGCTGCAAAGGCAAAGAATGATGGGGTTGCCTGCCGGAAGTTTTGCCGGAAAGAGCGAAAGAAATCTTTTATCACATAGGATTCTTCCTTGCGGGTCATCTTCAGATTTACAGAATATAGTGCACAGAGAGAGGCTCCTATAGTAAATATTGGGATGGAGGTTACGATAAATAGAAAATTAAGTAATAATAAATCGACAATTCTTGAAAGCAACTCTAAAATTTTATTTTCCTGATTCATATGAACACCTGCTTTTTCTTTTGTTTAGGAAGCAGATCTTGTACGAATGCCGCAAATGCAGGGCAGTGGCTGATTCCTAAAATTATTATAGAACAAAATAGTAAAAATATCAATATAGTATAGTAAAAAATAGAATTAATTTTACTAAGAGAAAGATTGTTGAAATATTATTGTTATAGTATTAACAAGGAACAAAACATGTAATAAATGTACAAAAATCATTTATATTAGTAGTGCAAATTCACGTTTTGCACAATTGAAGTAAAAAGTATACTAGTAAAATATTGACATTTAACTAGTAAAATGATAATCTTAAACCATCATTAAGATAGGAGGAAAGTGAAGTGTCAAGGAAAAAGAAACGTTGGGAAGATGAAGAACTTCTGCAAATCGGAAGGCGGGAAAGCCATACTGATTTTCATAGAAGTGAACAGATTTCCCCGCGAATCTCTCTGGACGGAGACTGGAAATTCCTGTATTTGAAAGCACCGGAATACTCTCCCGAAGGCTTCTTTGAGTTCGGGTTTCCGGATGCGGCATGGGATAATATAGAAGTTCCATCCTGCTGGCAGTTAAAGGGATACGGATATCTGCATTATACAGATGTGTGGTATTTGTTCCCGATAAATCCGCCGTTTGTTCCCTCGGAAAATCCGACAGGAATTTACCGGAAAACGGTTTTTATTCCGGAAACATGGCATGAGGGCAGAGACATTCTTCGTTTTGAAGGCGTCAGCAGTGCATTTGATGTCTGGATCAATGGCAAGCATGCCGGATACAGCAAGGTCAGCCGTCTTGCGTCTGAGTTTGACATCACAGACCTGATTCATCCGGGGGAAAATCAGATCACGGTGCGAGTATACCAGTGGTCTGACGGAACTTACTTGGAATGTCAGGATATGTGGTGGTACAGCGGAATATTCCGCAGCGTGTCCCTGAGAAATGAGCCGGAGTGTTCGGTGCTGGATTATCAGGTGGAAGCGACGTTGGATGACTCATATCATGTCGGAATTCTGCGTCAGAAGATTCAAGCGTCTGCGTCTGCCGATAAGGCTTCATGGGGGCTTTGGGATGCAGAAGGAAATCAAGTGGCTTCAGGAGAGATCGCAGTTGAGAATGGCATTGCCATGGAAAATGATTTTATCGGAGAGGTAAAACCATGGAGTGCAGAATTGCCGGAGCTCTATACCTTATCATTAACACTGATGAGACAGGGGGAAACGGTCGATGAGGTAACTTTAATGACAGGTTTCCGGCGTGTAGAAGTGAAGGGTGAAAATTTCACGGTAAACGGTCAGCCGATTCTTCTGAATGGAGTCAATCTGCATGATTTTAGTCCAATAGGGGGCGCGACGGTAGAACCGGCAGTTGTGGAGCAGGATTTACGGATGATGAAGCAGTATAACATCAATGCGATTCGATGCTCCCATTATCCGAAAATGCCTTATTTCTATGAGCTTTGTGACCGTTATGGGTTCTACGTGATCGATGAAGCAGATCTCGAAACACATGGATTTGAATGGATTCAGAAATACCAGTGGCTGAACGATACGCCGAGTTGGAAAGAGGCATACTGTGACCGCAGCACTCGAATGGTGAAGGAGCATCGGAATCATCCATGTATCATTATGTGGTCGCTGGGAAATGAATCATCAGTTGGTTCGAATTTCAATGCTTCTGCAGAAGCGATCCGTGCGCTGGACAGTTCTCGTCTGATCCATTATGAGAGCGATTATGATGCGGATATCACAGATGTGTACTCTACAATGTATACCAGGTTGGATGGTATGAAGAGAATCGGTGAGAATAATGATTGTCACGGTAAACCGCATATTTTGTGCGAGTATGGTCATGCGATGGGCAATGGGCCGGGAAATCTGGAGGAGTATCAGGAATTGTTCCACAAATACAAGAGACTGCAGGGCGGTTTTATCTGGGAATGGTATGATCACGGAATTGAACAAAAGGACTCGGAAGGAAATACAACTTATTATTATGGTGGTGATTTTGGAGATGAGCCGAATAATTCAAATTTCTGTATGGATGGTCTGCTAAGACCGGACAGAGTACCTTCTACTGGATTGATTCACTACAAGCAGGTGATCGCACCGGTCAAGGCAGAAGCAGTTGATCTTGAAAAAGGGAGAATCCGGATATCGAATCTGTATTATTTTAGATCGTTGGAGCATTTGTCTATGAAGTACGAGATTGTATATGATGACGAAATACTTCAGACAGGAGTTATTGAAAGCCTGAAAGTGGCAGCTCAGGAAGCGGATGAGTTTGAAATTCCGTGGAAACTGGAAAAGGTTTATCCCGAAACAGATTATTATCTGAATCTTTCATTTGTCTATAATCAGGAAACGCTTTATGGAGAAGAAGGGGATGAAGTGGCGAAAGCCCAGTTCCATCTTCCGGTATATCAAAGCGGAGAAAGAATCATTGATGCATGTACTGAAGAAAGGCTCCTGATAGAAGAGACGCAGGTTCGGGCTGAGGTTACAGGAAGACATGTGAATGTTGTGTTTGATAAGGTAAATGGCCGTCTTCTTACCTATAAGATGGATGGAAGAACCTGGATCATGGAAGGACCGTCTATGAATCTCCGACGTGCAACAATTGACAATGACATGTATAAAGTTGAAGACTGGTATAAAAAGTATTTCCTGAACAAACAACAAGAGCAGATGGAAGAGTTTGAAATTTGTAATTGCGGATCATATGTGGAAGTAAAGATACATACACATTTTTCGCCGCTTAGTATGGCTTTTGGCTTTAAAGGACATTACCGTTACCGGATCTATCCAGATGGAAAAATGGAACTTGCTCTGAAGATGAAAGGATTTAAATACAGTCCTTTCGTACCGGAATTCATTCCTCGCATCGGCGTTGAAATGAAAATACCTTGTGAAATGAGACAAGTTACATGGTACGGTCTAGGACCGGATGAGAATTACAGTGATATGAAGTCAGCCTCTTTCATGGGGGTATATCACAAAAATGTGGATGATATGCATGTGGAATACGCAATGCCGCAGGAAAACGGACATCGTGAAAATGTGAAGTGGTTTGCAGTGGGAGATGACAAAAAGAGTCTTCTGGTATGTGCGAAAAATGAGGTGGGAATGGACGTCCATGACTATACGATTGATGCGCTGGAGGAAGCAAAACATGTAGGAGAAATCAAACGTTGTGATGCCGTGATCGTTCATATTGACGCAAAGCATTCCGGAGTGGGAAGCAATGCATGTGGTGAAGAACAGACGTATGCAAATAAGACAAGGTTGAATGATTACTCTATGAAACTGATCTTTGTAGGTGTTGATAATGAATCGATTATTGAAGAGAGCAAGAAAGTTAAGGTGATGATCCATGAATAAAAAACCGTTGGTTAACCGAAAAACCGTACCATATATAATGATTGCACCGATCGTGGTGATATTTGCCATTTTCATGGTATATCCAATCCTTCGATCATTATATCTTAGTTTTTTCGAGTTGGTATCGGGATCCTACGTTTTTGTAGGGGTAAAAAATTACATAGCACTCTTTAAAGATGAAACATTTTATAAGAGTTTATTTAACACTGTGATTTTCCTTATCGTTCAGGTTCCGGTTATGATCGGTGGGGCACTGTTGATTGCGGTGGCAATTGAACAGAAGTTTATTCGGGGAAAAGCATTTTTCAGAACAACGATTTTTCTTCCGTCCGTTACAGCGTTGGTTGCCTATGCGTTGGTATTCAAAGTGCTTCTGAACGGAGATCATGGTCTGATCAACTATGTGATTGAACTGTTTGGCGGAAAGGGAATTGACTGGTTTTATGGAGAATGGCCGGCAAGATTTGCAATCATCATTTCCATTACATGGAGATGGCTGGGATACAATATGATTATTCTTCTTGCAGGTATTCAGTCTATTCCGAACGAATTAATGGAAGCGGCGGATATTGACGGAGCGACGTTTTGGGATAAATTGTTCTATATTACAATTCCGATGATCAAACAGATTATTTTATTTTGCACGATTACATCTACGATCGGTACATTGCAGTTGTTTGATGAACCTTTTATTCTGACAGAGGGCGGCCCGAATAATGCAACGATCACGATGGGAATGTATTTGTACAACAATGGTTTCCGATACTTAAAATTCGGATATGCGTCAGCGATTGGTTATGTGATGACGATCATCATCGGATTGCTGTCAGTATTCCAGTTTAAAGCTACAAAGGAGGAAGGCTAATGAAATCGGTAGGTAGAGCAATCGGATATATCGTTTTGGCAATTGGTGCATTCCTTTCCCTGTTCCCGTTTTATTTCATGTTTGTATCGGGAACAAACACAAACAATCAGATTCTGTCTGTACCGCCTAAACTGACACCGGGAACTGAGCTTGCAGAAAACTTTGCGATTCTGAGCGGGAAGATCGATCTTTTGACCAGTATCTGGAATACACTTTTTGTATCAGTTGTGTATACGGTTCTGGCGCTGCTCCTTTTCTCAATGGCAGGTTATGCACTGGCAAAATTTGATTTTAAAGGAAAAGGTATTATTTTTGGATTCGTAATGGGATCTATGATGATTCCTTCGCTGGTTATGTATGTACCGTTATTCGAGATGATGATTAAGATCAATATGACGGATAGCCATTGGGCAGTTATACTTCCGCTTCTGGCAAATGCTTTCGGTATTTTCCTGATGCGTCAGAATATGCTGAATTTCCCAACAGCACTTATGGAAGCAGGGCGGATCGACGGAGTCGGTGAAATCGGAATATTCTTCCGCATCGTTTTGCCGAATATTAAACCGGCTTTGGGAGCTCTGGTGATTTATATGTTCACAAGTATGTGGAACAACTTTATGTGGCCACTCATTATTTTGGGAAGTGAAGAAAAATACACACTTCCGATTGCATTGGCCATGCTGGATGGAAATCCGACAAATAAGAACTATGCGGTTATCATGCTTGCTACAGCTGTAGCTACCCTGCCGATCCTGATTATTTTCCTGGTATTCCAGAAGCAGTTTGTTGCGGGAGTTATGGGTGGAGCAGTAAAAGAATAGTAAGGAGGAGAAAAAGATTATGAAGAGAAGAATGAAACGAGTTATGGCAATGGCACTTGCACTTGCGATGACAGCATCAGCAGTGCTTACCGGATGTGGCGGTTCAAAGAAGAAAGCAGAAGATGGAGAGAAAGTGTTAACAGTATGGGCATGGGATGTTGCATTGATGCAGCTCCAGGAAGCAGCAGAAGTTTACCAGAAGGATCATCCGGATGTAAAATTTGAATTTGAGGAAATGGGAACAGATCAGATTTACAAGAAATTATCGACATCTCTTGCAACAGGTAATGGTATTGCAGACATTATCGCAATTGAAGGGGATGTGCTGGTTGGATATGCCGATAAATTCCCGGAAGGATTTCTGGATGTATCTGATGCAGTGAATACAGATGAATTCCTTGCTTCAAAACTTGCTGAAGTAACATATAAAGATAAAGTGCACGCATTCCCGTGGGATGCAGGCCCGGTGGGTATGTTCTATCGTACAGATTATTTTGAACAGGCAGGCGTGAACCCAGAAGACATCCAGACATGGGATGATCTGATCGAAGCAGGAAAGAAGATCGAAGCTGCGTGCAAGACTCCATCAGGTGACCCGGTTAAAATGATTCCGGTTGATCCGAAAAAGAGCAGCCTTTATTCTCTGATCCGTGGTGAATTCGGTATTGGTGTTTTTGATGAAGATGGTAATCCGATCGTCGATGACGAACGTTCAATTTCTGCAATGAAGATGGCGGATAAGATTTATGATTCCGGTGTGGCTCTCAACTATAACGGATGGGATGAGTATGAGCAGACGGTTGTAAATGAATCAGTTGCATGTATTCCGGAAGCAGTGTGGATGATCGGTACCATTAAAGACAAAGGACCGCAGACAGAAGGTAAATGGTCTGTTATGGATATCCCGAAGATTGAAGGTGGAGAATACAGCTGCAGCAACGGAGGTTCTGATCTTGCAATTAACGCAAAGACAGATTACCCGGAAGAAGCGAAAGATTTCGTGAAATTTGCTATGACTGATACTACACTCCAGGCAAGTGGATTTGAAAAATACGGTTTGTATCCTTCATATATTCCAAGCTACGAAGAAGAAGTGTTCCAGAAAGGTGATGCTTTCTTCGGAGAAGGTAATGTTTATGAGATCTTTATTGAAAATGGACAGAAGGTTGCTGACACCCCGATTTCTCCAAATGCCCAGGAAGCTTCTGATGCAATCGGTGTAGCTGTTTCCAAGATTCTACTGAATGGAGAAGATGTTGAAAAAACAATGAAAGATCTTCAGAAAGAATTGGAAACAAAATTCCAGTAGATAAGAGAGTAAAACAAGATAAAGATACTGGTAAAAACGTGATTAAAAAGGGGCAGTAAAATGTCCCTTTTTTATGTAAACTATGATATACTATTAAGAATGGAGAATTGGTTCATGAAGAAATATTTAGGAATAATCGGGCTCCTCACTGTGACTATCATATGGGGCGGAGGGTTTGTGGCCAGTGATATGGCTTTGGAAACTCTGACACCCTTTCAGATCATGACAGTTCGTTTTCTGATCGCGGCTGTGATTATGACATTTTTGGGAAGAAAACAGATACCGACCATTACAAAGGATGAAGTAAAATGCGGTTTCAGGCTGGGAGCGGCCCTGTTTGGCGGATTTGCTCTTCAAATCATAGGACTTCAATATACGACTCCTTCTAAAAATGCATTTCTGACGGCAACAAATGTAGTGATTGTTCCGTTTATTGCACTTGTAATCTATCGGAAGAAGATCGAATTACGAAGCCTGATCGGTGCTGTGATGGCAATCATAGGCGCAGGTATACTGTCACTTCAAAGTGATTTCTCTTTGGGACTGGGAGATACACTGACTTTACTGTGTGCGGTGTGTTTTGCGCTTCAGATATTCCTGACGGGGGAATATGTGGGAAGAATTCGTCCGACCGTACTGAATTTTCTTCAAATGACGACCGCTTTCGTCTTGTCGGCTGCAGGACTTGTAATTTCGAGAGATTTTGTATTTAGACCTTCTGAGAAAAGTTTGCTCGCTGTGCTGTATCTGGGGGTGGTGAGCACAACCATCACATATTTGCTGCAGACTGTATCGCAGAAATATGTGGATGAGACAAAATCAGCGATTATATTGTCGATGGAGGCGGTGTTTGGTACAGTTTTTTCTGTCATTTTGCTGCATGAACAAGTGACTGTGCGCATGATTATCGGGTCAGTTCTGATTCTCTCAGCAGTCCTGGTATCTGAGGTTCAGTTGTCCGGAAAAACTGAAACAGCAGAATAAAATAAAAAAGGTGGAACATATATGGCAACAATTAAAGACATTGCGGCTAAAGCCGGAGTATCAATAGCAACAGTATCCAGAGTATTGAATCATGATGAGACATTGAATGCTCAAGAAGAGACAAAACAGCGGATTTTTGAAATTGCTGAGGAACTTGAGTATGAAGTCCGGGTAAAAAAGAGAAAAAAGAAGCTTAAAGTTGGTGTATTTTATTCTTATTCACCGAAAGAGGAACTTGAAGATCCATATTATCTTTGTATTCGGCTGGCAATTGAAAAACGGCTTGAGGAGGAAGGGTACCGTAAGCAAGTGGTGAATATTTCGGATACACAGGATTCTCTGGCGGGAATTGACGGTGTCATATGTGTAGGAACTTTTAGCAAAAAAATGGTAGAACATATTGGTTCTTGGGGAAAACCAGCTGTGTTTATTGATACATGTCCTGATTTGGATCGGTTTGATGCGATTGTTATCGATTATAAGCAGGCTGTGAAGTCTGTGCTGGATTATTTGATTGAGAACGGGCACAGTAAGATCGGGTTCATAGGAGGGGTAGAAACGAATGAAGAAGGAGAACTGGTTCCGGATGAACGGACAGAAACCTTCAGACAGTATTTGACGGAAAAGGGAATGTATCATCCGGAGTGTGTAAAAATGGGACGTTATCATGCAAGATATGGACACAGTCTATTCAAGGAAATGCATGAGGAGGGAAATCTTCCTACGGCTCTTTTCGTGGCAAATGATTCCATGGCAGCGGGCAGTTATCGGGCAGCTTATGAATTGGGAATGTCGATTCCGGATGATATCAGTATTATAGGGTTTAATGATCTGCCAACGGCAAAATATATGGTACCGCCGCTTACGACAGTCCGTTTATATATGGAATTCATGGGGGAATATGCGGTTCATATGCTGGAGGAACGGATCAACGGAAGGGATATTTGTTTGAAAGTTATTGCACCGACGAAATTATATATCAGGGATAGTGTAAAAAACATTTAGGAGCAAAGGAAAATGAATGAGCAATTTTTAAATGAGATACTGAACCAGGTTTCTGTATCCGGCTATGAGGAACCGGTGCAGGAGGTTGTGAAAACATATATGGAACATACGGCAGACGAGATCCGTGAGGATGAAATGGGGAATCTGATCTGTATTCTGAATCCGGAAAGTGAGAGACGGATCATGCTTTCTGCCCATGCGGACGAAATCGGCGTGATGGTTTCCAATATCACAGAGAATGGACGGCTTCAGGTGGTCGACCGCGGAGGAATCATCGCCGGAACCTATCCGGGGCAGCAGATCAAGGTGCATATGCCGGACCAAGATGTATACGGAGTTGTGGAGGGCAGAAGAGAGCTCTTCAAAAACAGTGAGCTGAAAGCGACGGATTTTCTGATCGATATTGGTGCAAATTCCAGAGAAGAAGCACTTGAGAAGGTTGCGCTCGGCGCACCGGTCGTGCCGGATACCCATATCCGCGCCATGATGAATGGAAGATTCACGGCACGTGCACTGGATGACCGCCTTGGAGTGTTCATTATTATGGAAGCGCTGAAAAGAGCGAAAGAAAAAGGGTGCAAAGCGGGGGTCTATGCCGCATCTACGGTCGGGGAGGAGACGACGAAAAGCGGTGCATATTGGACCAGCGCACGTATCAAGCCGCATTTGGCCATTGTGGTGGATGTGACTTACTGTAGTGATTACAGTGGAATGAATCCGGCCGAAACGGGTACGGTGGAACTTGGAAAAGGACCGGTACTCTGCAACAGTCCGATCGTCGTAAAAAAACTGAATCAGAAAATGGAAGCGTGTGCCCAAAAGGCGGGGATTCCAGTTCAAAGAGAAGCAGCGAGCCGTCTTACCTGTACAGACGGGGACAAGATTCATTTCTCAAATGAGGGCGTGCCGATGGTCCTTGTATCGATTCCGCTGCGTTACATGCATACACCGGCGGAAGTGGCGGATGAAAAAGATGTAGAAGGATGCATCGAACTGATCGCGGAATTTCTGACAGAAATGGAATAGAATATAATATAATTAAATAAGATGGCAGAGCCTGAAGTTAATGGGACTCTGCCATCTTTTTAAGTTCTATTGATCCAGCAAAAGCGGAAGAAATGGTTCGAAATTGATTCCGTCATTTCGCGGAACGCCTTCCGCAGCCGTCTCGGTCAGTGCTTCCTCCAGAAAACGAACGGCCCGTGATACCCCGCAGTATGCGCTGTTTCCGCGCACCATATCGGCGCAGACGACGGAGGCGAGGAGATCGCCGGTTCCAGAGTAGCTTCCGCCGTGAATCTCAGAGGAGACACTTTGGCAGCCGTCGGAGGAGACAATCAAGTTGTAGTATTTCGGAGCAGAATCTTCTGCTGCTTTGTGAATGATCCCAGTGATGATTACAGTGCTTATCCGGGATTTTAAAAGCGGTTTTGCCATCATTTCGATGCGTCTCAGGTAATCAGGTTCTCCTGTATGAGAGAAAATTGCATCATAATCGGCATCGGCAAGAAGACAGCATTCAGTCAGATTCGGAGTAATGACATCAGCATGGAGTGCCAGCCTGCGCATCTGTTCACGGAGTGCAGGTGTGTACATATCAAAAACCTTTCCCATATCTCCCATGACGGGGTCCACAAAAAGCAAGGTATTCTCTTTGCGGAATACTTCGTTGAAATGCAGGATCTTCTCAACCTGAGCTTCACTTCCGAGAAAACCGGTATAAATTCCGTCCAGTGTGAGGCCCCGTTTCTGCCATTCTTCTGTGAAAAAATCAATTTTGTCCGTAAAGTCATCATAATAATAGCTTTCGTATCCGGTCTGATTCGTCAGAACAGCGGTGGGCACCGGGCATGCCTGTATGCCCATCACCGAGATGACCGGAATCGCTGCGGTCAGAGAACATTTACCAAGACCGGACAGATCCTGGATGACTGCCACTTTTTTAACCATATCTCAAACATTCCTTTCTGAAACTGCATCTCTAGAAAACAGTAAGAAAATTCAAAGAGCCGGGCGGCGTCTCCATCCCTTTTCCCAAAAGCGAGATGAGCCCGCGGATGGTATCTTCAATTTCCTCCTCACTGGACGGAACCAGGGTATTATCCAACTTGACGGTGAGGACAATGAGGGCGATCTCTGCAAGAGCTGCCGGCTGGTCAAAGTGAATATCACCGTTTTCGATTCCCTGCCGGATGATCTCGGTCAGTTCCGGTTTGAGTTCGGAAATCAGGTGTTTTATATATTTATGATGGAGAAAGGATTCTCCCTTCGCATTCGTCTCCAATGTGCCGGACGGATGGTAGCGAAATGCTGAGGAAGAATTCCTGCATGCTTGGAAGATCATGGCCATACGCGTGAATGAAGAAATATCGGTCTGGCGCGAGAGTGTCTTTGCAGTCTGGATCGGTGATTCGTAATTGCGTTTTACGAGGGCGTCCAGTATGGCATCTTTGGATGGAAAATAATAGTAGATGCTTCCTTTTCCGATTCCGGCCGTCTGTGCAATTTCACTAACAGATATGTTCTGAAGTGTTTTGTGCTCTAGAAGGGACTGCAGAGCATCTAATATTTTGTCATATTTTGTGGAATTACGCATGTTTCCCTCCGAAAATTGTGATTTTTTGTCGATAGCGAACAGTAATTTTATTCAGTATAACATTATAAAGTCCCGGTTACAACCGAAAAAACACACAGAAATCGGGAAGAAGGACAGATTTTTTGTGACAATTCATGAATTGACCCGTGGTCGAAAAGCATAGTATGATGAATGAAAAATAAATCGACTCATGGTCGAAAATCAACCCAGAGGGAGAATATGGAAATGACTTATGCAGATATTTTTTCGGAATTAAAAAGAAGATTTATGGAAGCGGATGTGAGTGATATTCAGGAACATCTGGCTTATCAGTTTAATATCATTGGTGAAGGATCCGGTATATTTTATGTGGAAGTGAAAGAGGGGAAACTGTCTGTAGAACCATATGAATATTATGACAGAGATGCCATGTTTACCTGCAGCGGAGAGACTTTGATGAAGATTGCAGACGGAAAGATGGATCCGATCATGGCCGTGACGCTTCAGAAAATGAAGGTAGAAGGAAATATTGACAAGGCGCTTTGTTTCAAACAGCTGATTGACAGCAGAAAATAGAAGGAAGCTCTGGGATTTGAATAAGGAGAAGAACAGTATGAGATTTTGGAAAGCAGCTGCGCTTCTGACAGGAACACTTACTTTGGCAGAAGCAGGAGGAACGGCCTATTTCTACAGAAGAACAATGATAAGAAATAATGCAGACATGAAGAGAACCATGAAGATGGCAGGCACGGACTGGAATCAGTACATGGATATCATTCAGGACAGGAAAGAGAAACTTGTTGCGAATCCGCATCAGGATCTGTATTTGACATCTGACGACGGATTGAAACTTCATGGCACCTGGTTTCCCAATCAGGATGCGAAGAAAATTGTCATCTGTTTCCACGGATATACCAGTCAGGGGATGAACGATTTCGTCGGGCTGTCGGATTATTATCTGAGAAATGGTTTCGCAATGCTTCTGGTTGATGAGAGAGCACATGGTATGAGTGAAGGGGAACAGATCGGATTTGGGTGTCTGGACCGGCACGATGCGATGGGCTGGATCAGAAAGGTGATCGAAATCTGCGGCGAAGATGTGGAAATTCTGCTCCACGGTATTTCCATGGGCGGAGCGACCGTCCTGATGACTGCGGGACTGGAACTTCCGGCCCAGGTAAAGGCGCTGGTGTCTGACTGCGGATTTACTTCACCGAAATATGTGTTTACCCATGTGCTACATACCATGTACCATCTTCCGGCATTTCCGATGATTCAGATCGCCAGTCTTGTGAATCAGAAGCGGGCGGGATATGGTCTGGATGACTGCAATGCGGCGCGTGAGGTCGGAAAGGCGAAGATCCCTGTGTTGCTGATCCACGGGGATGCGGATACTTTTGTTCCGTGTTCGATGTGTGAGCTGATCGATCGGGCAGATGTGACTGTCCTGGTGCTGGATGAGATCCGCGCAGATGTGGCGGCAATTGTAAAAGATAGATGTCCGAAGTTGAAAACCCTGATTTCCATGCAGAAAACGGAACAGGATGAACAGGCATATTCGTTCTGGCAGCTTCTTGAAAAGCAGGAGGCTGGATATTCGTATGAACCGGAACCGGATCAGCTTTGTACGATTATGTTTACCTCCGGTACGACCGGAAAAAGTAAAGGTGTCATGCTGACCCACCGGAATCTGGCGGAGAATGCGACTTGCCTGGATATGAAGATCCCGCCCCGTACAACGATCCTTTCTGTTCTGCCGATTCATCATGCGTATTGCCTCAGTATGGACATTCTCAAAGGTATTTCACTGGGCAGTATCATTTGTATCAATGACTCGCTGCTTCGTGTGGCAAAGAATATCCGTCTGTTCCAGCCGGATATGATCGATCTGTTTGAATCCTATGGGATCACGATTCTGCAGGGATATGGTATGACGGAGTGTGCACCGGTCATCAGCACGAATGTGAGCTGGGATATCCGGAAAAATTCGGTTGGAAAGCTTCTGCCGAACTGTGAGGCGAAGGTGGTAGACAAAGAACTCTGGGTCCGCGGCAGCAGTGTGATGCAGGGATACTATCATATGCCGGAAGAAACAAAGGAGACGCTGGTGGACGGCTGGCTCAGAACCGGAGATCTGGGATATGTAGATGAAGACGGCTTTGTCTATCTGACCGGTCGGAAGAAGAATCTGATCATTACGAAAAACGGAGAGAATGTGTCTCCGGAAGAACTGGAGAACAAGATTGGTGAGGCCCGCCTTGTACAGGAAAATCTGGTTCGTGAAAAAGAAGGCGTGATCGAGGCGGAGATATTCCCGGATCTGGATTATGTGAAAAAGAAACGGATCAAAAATGTGGAAGAAGAACTTCAGAAAGTGATCGATGCTTATAATCAGGAAGCACCGGCGTATAAAAGAGTGTACAAACTGAAGGTCAGAGAGCGGGAGTTTGAGAAAACGCCTTCTAAGAAAATTAAACGGTATTAAATCGGGCGTTGAGCGCCTGGTCAGGATATGGTATGATAAAAAGAGGATTGCAGGTGCAGTCCTCTTTGTTTCAGCTATATATATTTCTGATAAAAGCACGGGAGGTGGAAGAGATGTCTACAGCACTGGAAAACCAGGATATTCCGCGGTATCTGCGCGTGTATCATTATTATAAAGAACTGATCCTGAGCGGAAAGCTGGCACCGGATACGAAGCTTCCGTCGATCCGGAAGGGGGCGATCCAGCTTCAGATCAGCCGCACGACGCTGGAGAACGCTTATCTGCTCCTTGCCGCCGAGGGATACATTCTCTCCAAACCGCAGAGTGGGTATTATGTCACAGACATTGCGGTGCAGAAGAAAAAGCCGTCGGACATCGGAGAGGTGCGAAAAAGCAGGAAGAAACAGGAAATACAGTACGATTTCGTGACCTCGAACGTGGATCGGGAGAGTTTCCGGTTTGAACTCTGGAGACGTTATATGAAGAGCGCGCTGCGTCAGGATACAAAACTTCTGACTTATGGCGAACCGCAGGGAGAGCAGGAATTCCGGGAAGTGCTCAGTTCTTACCTTCACAAGGTGCGGGGAGTGATCTGTTCGCCGGAACAGATTGTGATCGGGGCAGGTGTGCAGAGCCTTTTGCATATTCTCTGTCCGATGATCTGGGAGCGGAAGACGGCTGCATTTTATAATCCGGAGTTTGTGCAGGGACGCGCGATCTTTGAAGATTACGGATTTACATTTGCAGAAAACTACAAGGAAGAGGGCTGCAAAGTATATTATCTTTCGCCGTCACAGATGACGAAGTGGGGAGGTATGATGACGGTTTCCGAACGGCTTGCGCTGATCGGGGAAGCTGAGGAGAGGGATCTGCTGATCATAGAAGATGATTATAACAGTGAGTTCCGCTATTTCCAGAGGCCGACTCCGTCCCTTCAGGGACTGGCAGGCGGAAGAGGTGTGGTGTATCTGGGGACCTTTTCCAAAATGCTGCTTCCGTCCATTCGAATGAGTTTCATGGTGCTTCCGCCGGAACTTCTGGAAAGCTATGATGCACGAAAGGACCGTTATAACCAGACGGCATCCAAGGCAGAACAGATCGCACTGACACAGTTTATCCGCGACGGGCATCTTGCCGGGCAGATCCGGAAATCCCGGAAAATACATATGGCAAAGGCAGGACAACTGGCAGCTACGGTGGAACAGGTTCTCGGAAGGAAGGCAAAAGTCAGGATCGGCGACTCGGGTTTCCATGTCTATGTGGAGCTTGATACGAAATTACCCGCCGGGGAAATTGCGGAAAAGGCGAAGGAGAAAGGGCTGCTTCTTTCACCGGTGCCTGCTGATAACAGGGAGTCAAAATGTACGATCATGATGAATTGTGCAGGTGTGCCGGTGGATAAATACCATGCGGCGATGAAGCTGCTGGAAGAATGTGTGGGGTGAAGAAATGGAAGTGACACATGAACTGATCGTGCCGAATGAGGACCTGCCCTTTAAAATGTTTTTATTTGAGGGCAAAAACGGGAATTATTTCCGGGATAAACACTGGCACCGGTCGGTTGAGATCTTTGCGGTGTTTGACGGAAATCTGGAATTCTATATTGATGAAAAAAAGACGGTTCTTGCCGCCGGAGAATTTGTGATCGTGAATTCCAATGAGATTCATTCTATCGTGGCCAGAGAGCCGAATCAGACTGTGGTACTGCAGATGCCGCTTGGCACATTCGAAGCCTATTATACGGATGAGCAGTTTATCTGTTTTACACATAGTGACCGGGGCCAGGATGCATTTGTCATGCAGCTTGTCCGCGATATGTTCGTTACATATCAGGAAAAAAAGACGGGCTATGAACTGAAAGTGCAGAGCTTATATTATATGCTGATCTATCTTATGGTCACCCGTTACCGTAAACTTGAGGTGAGTGAGGAGATCGTCAGATCCCGCAGAAATCTGGGGCGTCTGTCAGAGATCATCAGTTATATTAAGGAGAATTATACCTCTGAGATTTCACTGGAAAAGCTTTCGGAGGTGTTTGGATATTCACCGACGTATCTGTCCCGGATGTTCCGGAAATATGCACATATGAATTATAAATCCTATCTGCAGAGCATCCGGCTGGAGTACGCATACAGAGAACTGGAAAATAGCGAAAACAGCATAGGAGAAATAGCAGAGCATCATGGATTTACGGACGCAAGGGCATTTACAAGAGCCTTTAAAACGAAATACGGAATGCTGCCAAGTGAATATAAAAAGACAAAAAATTGCAGTTAAATAGACAAGTTTTCGGTAGTTGAAAAATCACTGAAAATGCTATACTATAGCTGACGATACGAATTCTGGACAGTGAGAAGCCAGAAATACGATGGGGATAAAAAATGGAACAACATAGTTGAAATGAACAGGAGGAATGAATCATGAACAACATGCCAGAAGTGAAAATCGGAATCGTTGCAGTCAGCCGTGACTGTTTTCCGGAGAGCCTTTCCGTAACAAGAAGAGAAGCCCTTGTAAATGCATACAAAGCAAAGTACGGGGATAACGATATTTACGAATGTCCGGTCTGTATCGTGGAGAGTGAGATCCACATGGTACAGGCGCTGGAAGACATCAAAAAGGCCGGATGTAATGCGCTGGTCGTTTATCTTGGAAACTTTGGACCGGAGATTGCAGAGACGCTCCTTGCAAAACATTTTGACGGACCGAAGATGTTCGTGGCAGCGGCAGAAGAGACTGGAAATAATCTGATTCAGGGACGCGGGGATGCATACTGCGGTATGCTGAATGCAAGCTACAACCTGAAGCTCCGTAACATCAAGGCATATATCCCGGAATATCCGGTGGGAACTGCCGGGGAATGTGCGGATATGATCCATGAGTTTGTACCGATCGCACGCGCAATCATCGGCCTGAACGACCTGAAGATCATCAGCTTCGGACCGAGACCGCTCAATTTCCTGGCATGCAATGCGCCGATCAAGCAGCTTTATAATATCGGAGTTGAGATTGAAGAGAACTCCGAACTGGATTTATTTGAAGCATATAACAAGCATGCAGGTGATGAGAGGATCCCTGCTGTTGTGAAAGAGATGGAAGAAGAACTCGGCACCGGCAATAAAAAACCGGAAATCCTGCAGAAACTTGCACAGTATGAACTGACATTGAAGGACTGGGTGGAAGCACACAGAGGATACAGAAAATACGTTGCGATCGCAGGAAAATGCTGGCCTGCTTTCCAGACGCAGTTCGGATTTGTTCCATGCTATGTGAACAGCCGTCTGACGGCGCAGGGAATTCCGGTATCCTGTGAAGTGGATATTTACGGAGCGCTCAGCGAATTTATCGGAACGGTCATCAGTCAGGATGCGGTTACCCTGCTTGATATCAACAATTCCGTACCGGCTGATCTTTATGAAGAAGATATCAAAGGAAAATATGACTATACACAGAAAGATACATTTATGGGATTCCACTGCGGCAACACCGCATCTTCCAAGCTTTCTTTCTGCGAAATGAAATACCAGATGATCATGGCAAGAGCACTTCCGGAAGAAGTGACACAGGGAACGCTGGAAGGCGACATCGTGCCGGGGGACATTACATTTTTCAGACTGCAGAGCACTGCCGACAACATTCTTCGCGCATACATTGCACAGGGCGAAGTACTTCCAGTAGCGACCCGTTCCTTTGGTTCCATCGGCATCTTCGCGATCCCGGAGATGGGACGTTTCTACCGTCATGTACTGATCGAGAAGAATTTCCCGCATCACGGAGCCGTTGCGTTCGGTCATTACGGAAAAGCACTGTTCGAAGTGTTCAAATACATCGGTGTGCCGGTCGAGGAAATCGGATATAACCAGCCGAAGGGGGTAAGATATCCGACCGAGAATCCATGGACGTAAGAAACGTTCGGAACCGCAGGTAAATGGAGGAATAAACATGCTGTATATTGGAGTAGATTTGGGAACGTCAGCGGTGAAGCTGCTGCTCATGGACGAAAAAGGTAAGATAAAAAGAATTGTATCGAAGGAATATCCTCTGGAATTTCCGCATCCGGGATGGTCTGAGCAGCATCCTGAGGACTGGTATGAGAGATCTGCGGAAGGAATCCGGGAACTTGTGGACGGGTTCGATAAAGAGCAGGTTGCAGGCATCAGCTTTGGAGGTCAGATGCATGGTCTCGTCATTCTGGACGAGAACGATGAGGTCATCCGCCCTGCCATTTTGTGGAATGACGGAAGAACGACAAAAGAGACAGATTATCTGAACCAGGTAATCGGAAAAGACAAGTTATCGGAATACACGGCCAATATTGCATTTACCGGATTCACTGCCCCGAAGATCCTCTGGGTGAAAGAAAAGGAACCGGAGAATTTTACCAGAATCAGGAAAATCATGCTTCCGAAGGACTATCTCGCTTACCGGCTTTCCGGAAGCTTCTGCACGGATTATTCCGATGCGTCCGGAATGCTTCTCATGGATGTGAAGAACAAGTGCTGGTCTAAGGAAATGTTGAAGATCTGTGGTATTACAGAAGAACAGCTCCCGAAGCTTTATGAGAGTTATGAAGTGGTTGGAAATCTGACACCAGAAGCAGCCCGGGAACTGGGGCTGCACGAGCAGGTGAAGGTGATCGCAGGAGCCGGAGACAATGCGGCGGCAGCAGTCGGAACGGGAACCGTAGGCGATGGAAAATGTAATATTTCCCTCGGAACTTCCGGAACGATCTTCATTTCCAGCGGAAAATTCGGTGTAGATAAACAGAATGCGTTGCATTCCTTTGCTCATGCGGACGGAAAGTATCACCTGATGGGATGTATGCTCAGCGCTGCGTCCTGCAATAAATGGTGGTCCGAAGAGATCCTGGGGACGACAGATTATGTGGCGGAGCAGGAGCAGATCACGAAGCTGGGAGAGAATCATGTGTACTATCTGCCGTATCTGATGGGAGAGCGCTCTCCGCATAACGACCCATTTGCAAGAGCGACCTTCATCGGAATGACGATGGATACTTCCAGATCGGATATGACACAGGCCGTTCTGGAGGGCGTGGCATTTGCACTCAGAGATTCCCTCGAAGTGGCGAGAAGTATCGGGATCCGCCCGGAATGCACCAGAATCTGCGGTGGTGGAGCCAAAAGTCCGCTGTGGAGAGCGATGATTGCCAATATTATGAACCTGACGGTGGAAGTGATCGAAAGCGAAGAAGGTCCTGCACTTGGAGGAGCGATTCTTGCCGCGGTCGGCTGCGGCGAATATCCGGATGTAGAGACGGCCGCAAAAAAACTGGTGAAAGTGAAAAAGATCATTGAACCGGAAAGAGAACTGGTCAGAAAATATGAAGTACAATATCAGAAATTCCGCAAAATTTATCCGGCAGTCAAAGAACTTTTCCGTGATATTTCGGAATAATTTATAAAAAGGTCCACTGGACCTTTTTTTGAGTTTTCGGCACCGTTGACATGAAAGTTGAAACCCCGTATAATTGATAACAAAGAAAGTCATATACAGGAGGATGATAATTCTATGCTTATTGCAGGAAATGACGAAGAAAAGAGAAATAGATTATGGAATTATGCCATGAGGGGAGCGACGATACTGATACTCATCGTGGCAGTGTTTTTCTTATATAAAGGATTCTTTGGCAATCCGCTGGAAGGAACCTGGAATCAGGAGGACAGTGATATGATTCTGGAAATCAGGGGAAAGAATCAGGCAAATCTTGTATGGGATAATCTGATCGAGAATCAGACACTGACTGTGGATATGGAGTATTCACTGGATAAATCTAACAAAGAGATCACCTTCCAGATCCATCAGGACGCTCTGGAAGCGGCTGCGAAGAAGCTGGATGGCGGTGCCTCGGCCGAGGACATTGAATCTGCCGTCAGTTCCATGCAGACCAAATTCCATTACAGTGTGGACGGAAGGGAACTGACATTGACAGAATGGGATTATGGGGATCAGATGTTCTTTACAAAAGGAAAATAACCGGCATCTGGAACGTTTGAACGTAAGATTTGAGTATATAGATTTGAGAAAGGAAGACGGAAGATGACGAGAAACGATACAAAAGTAATCCGGATCGGCAACTGCCGGATCGGAGGCGGGAATCCGGTTGCGATTCAGTCTATGACGAATACAAAGACGGAGGATGTGGATGCCACAGTGAGCCAGATTCTGGCACTGGAACGGGCAGGATGTGATATTATACGCTGTGCGGTTCCGACAATGGAGGCGGCAGAGGCTTTAAAAGAGATCAAGAAACAGATCCATATCCCGCTGGTTGCGGATATTCATTTTGATTACAGACTTGCAATCGCGGCGATCGAGAACGGTGCAGATAAGATCCGGATCAATCCGGGAAATATTGGAAGCGAGGACCGGGTAAGAGCCGTAGTTGAAAAGGCCAAAGAATACAATGTGCCGATTCGTGTGGGCGTAAACAGCGGCTCTCTGGAAAAAGAGCTGGTTGAAAAATACGGAGGCGTGACTGCGGAAGGAATCGTGGAAAGCGCATTGGACAAAGTTCATATGATTGAGCGGATGGGATATGAGAATCTGGTGGTCAGCATCAAATCTTCTGATGTCATGATGTGTGTGAAAGCACATGAACTGATTGCGAAGGAATGTCCGTACCCGCTGCATGTGGGGATTACCGAATCCGGAACGCTGATGTCCGGCAATATCAAATCCTCTGTCGGACTTGGAATTATTCTCCATGAGGGAATCGGGGACACGATCCGGGTATCTCTGACCGGAGATCCGCTGGAAGAGATCAAGAGTGCGAAGCTGATCCTTAAGACACTCGGTCTTCGTACTGGCGGGATCGAAGTGGTGTCTTGCCCGACCTGCGGAAGGACCCGGATTGATCTGATCTCTCTGGCGAATCAGGTAGAGACGATGGTGGCGGAATTTCCGCTGGATATCAAGGTTGCGGTTATGGGCTGTGTAGTAAATGGCCCGGGTGAGGCAAAAGAAGCAGATATCGGAATTGCAGGGGGGATCGGAGAAGGTCTTCTGATCAAAAAAGGCGAGATCATCAGAAAGGTGAAAGAAGAAGAGCTTCTGGACGCACTTAGAGACGAATTGGTACATTGGGGCGAATAAAGAATGACGAAATTATTTTTTGATGTATTTCCAACATTAAAACTGGATAGTGACAGCCAGGCGCTGTTTCGGGAGGTAGAGGTGACGAAAATCACCTCTACTTCTGCGAAAGACCATATTAAGGTACATATTTTCAGTACGCATCTGATTCCGAAGAAAACGGTGTATGACATCGAGCGTCAGATTGAGATGCAGCTCTTCTCGGGAATGGGGATTCCGGTGACGATTCTGGAAGAGTATCGCCTGTCGGGACTTTATACGCCGGAGAATCTGATGGAAGCGTATCGGGACAGCATTCTCTTTGAACTGGAACAGCGGAGTGTTCTGGAAAAAAACATGTTTCAGAAAGCGAAAATAGGATATGAAGGTGAGAATGTGATTCTCCTTACGCTGGCGGATACGATCGTGGCCGAGGGAAGGACAGATGCACTCTCCGCTTATCTAAAAGCTCTTTTTGAAGAAAGATTTCACGTTCCGGTGGAAATCCGGGTGGATTATGAGAAAGTCAAAGAGAGCAAATACCGCAAGTTCAATGAGATGCAGCTTCAGCAGGAAGTGGATGCGATCCTGGAACGGAACCACACCCTTCAGGCACAGCACGCAGCCGGCAAGGAGGAACATGCAGGAGACGCATCCGGAGGCGGCTCGTCTGAAAAGAAGCAGCAGACCGGGAAGAAGAAAGAGAACGAGGCAGGCAAGCAGGATACGAAGAAGCAGGAAAAGACCGAGGCAAAATCTCCGGAGCCAAAACAGGATTTTGCCGGAAAGACCGGTGGATTCAAAGGCAGCAAAGGCGTCGGAACATTCCAGAAGCGGGATTATCCGCTGAAACGTTCAGACGATCCGAATGTGATCTACGGGCGTGATTTTGATGATACGCCGATTGAATTAAAACAGGTCGTATCGGAAATGGGAGAGATTACGATCCGGGGACAGGTCATCAGTTTTGATACCCGCGAGATCCGGAATGAAAAGACGATCATCATGTTTGCGGTGACGGATTTTACCGATACGATCATGGTCAAAATGTTCACCCGGAACGATCAGCTTCCGGAGCTTCTTGCAGAGATCAAAACGGGTGTGTTCCTGAAGGTAAAAGGGGTTACTACGATCGATAAATTTGACGGGGAACTGACGATTGGCTCTGTAACAGGAATCCGTAAGGCAACAGACATCCGTGTTGGAAGAAAGGATAAATACCCGGAGAAGCGGGTGGAGCTGCACTGCCATACCAAAATGAGTGATATGGATGGAGTATCCGAGGCAACAGCGCTGGTGAAAAGAGCACATTTCTGGGGACACCCGGCCATTGCAATCACCGATCACGGAGTCGTACAGGCATTTCCGGATGCGAACCATTTCATCGAGGGGCTGGATAAAGACGATCCCTTCAAAGTCATCTACGGTGTGGAGGGATATCTGGTGGATGATCTGACCGAGATTGCCAAAGGAGCCGGAAGTCAGAGCCTGGATGATACCTATGTCGTGTTTGATATTGAGACGACCGGTTTCTCCGCAATCTTGGACCGGATTATCGAAATCGGTGCGGTGAAGGTGGAACACGGAGTCATCACGGACAAATTCAGTACCTTTGTCAATCCCGGAAGGCCGATTCCGTTTAAGATTACCGAGCTGACCAGCATCACGGACGAGATGGTCATGGATTATCCGGGCATTGAGGTGATCCTTCCGCAGTTCCTGGAATTCGTGGGCGACGCGCCTCTGGTGGCGCATAATGCCGGATTCGATGTGGGATTTATCGAACAGAACTGTCGTTATCAGGATATTGAACCGCATTTTGTGTCGGTCGATACCGTAGCACTGGCGCGTGTCCTTTTGCCGTCCCTGTCCAAATATAAGCTGGACGTGGTGGCAAAAGCGCTGGATATTTCTCTGGAAAATCATCATCGTGCGGTGGATGATGCAGGTGCGACGGCGGAGATCTTTGTAAAATTTATTGAAATGTTAAAAGAACGTGACATCACAACACTGAAAGGTGTGAACCGTTTTGGAAATCTGAATCCGGATGCGATCCGGAAGCTTCCGACGTATCATGTCATCATTCTTGCCAAAAACGATCTTGGAAGAGTGAATTTATACACGCTTGTTTCGCTGTCCCACCTGACTTATTACGGAAGACGGCCGAGAATTCCCAAAAGTGTACTAAACCAATACCGGGAAGGATTGATCGTGGGCAGTGCCTGCGAGGCCGGGGAGCTTTATCAGGCACTCCTGAATGGAAAATCCGATGAGACCATTGCGAAGATCGTGGATTTCTATGATTATTTGGAGATTCAGCCGTTGGGAAATAATGCATTTATGATCGATAGCGATAAGGTCAGTGCGATCAATTCCATGGAGGATGTCAAGGACATGAACCGGAAGATCGTTCGGCTGGGAGAACAGTTCCATAAGCCGGTCGTGGCAACCTGTGATGTGCATTTCATGGATCCGGACGATGAAGTTTACCGCCGTATCATTATGGCGGGAAAAGGTTTCTCAGACGCGGACCAGCAGGCACCTCTCTATCTTCGGACGACGGAAGAAATGCTGGAAGAATTTGCCTATCTGGGCTCCGAGAAGGCATATGAAGTGGTAATTGCAAATACGAATAAAATTGCCAATATGATTGAGAAGATCTCACCGGTGAGGCCGGACAAATGCCCGCCGGTCATTGAGAATTCCGATCAGCTTCTGACGGACATCTGTTATACTAAGGCGTACTCCATGTATGGCAATCCGCTCCCGGAAATCGTAGAAGAACGATTGAAAAGGGAGCTGCATTCCATTATTTCCAATGGATTTGCCGTTATGTATATCATTGCACAGAAACTGGTATGGAAATCAAACGAAGACGGATATCTGGTTGGTTCCCGTGGTTCCGTAGGGTCCTCTTTTGTGGCGACCATGTCCGGAATTACGGAGGTGAATCCGCTGTCCCCGCATTACTATTGCCAGAAATGTCATTACAGTGATTTCACTTCGGATGAGGTGCGAAAATATGCCGGAGGATGCGGGCACGATATGCCGGACAAGCTGTGCCCGGTCTGTGGGGAAAAGCTGATCAAAGACGGATTTGACATTCCATTTGAGACTTTCCTCGGATTTAAGGGAAACAAAGAGCCGGATATCGACTTGAACTTCTCCGGGGATTATCAGAGTAAAGCGCATAAATACACGGAAGTTATTTTTGGTCAGGGTCAGACCTTCCGTGCAGGAACGATCGCGGCCCTGGCTGATAAGACGGCGTACGGGTATGTAAAAAATTATTATGAAGAGCGGGGCGACCGCAAACGGAATTGTGAGATTGACCGAATTGTACAGGGATGCACGGGGATCCGGCGAAGTACCGGGCAGCATCCGGGAGGAATTGTTGTCCTTCCGCACGGCGAGGATATCAACTCTTTTACCCCGATTCAGCATCCGGCAAATGATATGACGACGGACATTATTACGACGCATTTTGATTACCATTCCATTGACCACAACCTGCTGAAATTGGATATTCTCGGACACGATGATCCGACGATGATCAAGACCCTGGAGGAGCTGATCAATTCCGATTCCATGGACACCGGTTATGATGGAGTGAACCGTATTTTTAAGGCGACGGATATCCCGCTTGATGATCCGGGAGTTATGTCCCTTTTTGCGGGAACTGAGGCACTGGGAATCAAACCGGAGGATATCGACGGGTGTCCGGTGGGATGCCTTGGGATTCCGGAGTTCGGAACGGATTTCGTTATTCAGATGGTCGTGGACACCAAACCCAAGACCTTATCCGATCTGATCCGTATTTCCGGACTTTCACACGGAACCGACGTGTGGCTGAATAACGCGCAGACTCTGATCGAAGAAGGAAAAGCAACGATTTCTACGGCAATCTGTACCCGAGACGACATTATGACCTACCTGATCAATAAAGGATTGGACAGTGAGGAATCCTTTACGATCATGGAACGTGTGCGTAAGGGGACTGTGGCGAAAGGAAAATGTAAAGAATGGCCGGAGTTTAAAAAAGATATGCTGGAGCATGATGTGCCGGAATGGTATATCTGGTCCTGTGAGAAAATCAAATACATGTTCCCGAAGGCACATGCGGCGGCATACGTCATGATGGCGTACCGAATCGCCTACTGTAAATTGAATTACCCGCTTGCCTATTATGCGGCTTATTTTGGTATCCGTGCGTCTGCGTTCTCTTATGAACTGATGGGGCAGGGAAAAGATAAGCTTTTATATCACATGAAAGAGTATAAGCGCCGGGCGGAATTAAATCAGCTCAGTAAAAAAGATCAGGATACACTGAAGGATATGAAAAATGTATTGGAAATGTACGCGAGAGGTTTCGAATTTTTGCCAATCGATATCTATGAATCAGCAGCAACAAAATTCAAGATCGTGGACGGAAAGCTCCTGCCTCCTTTAAACACCATTGAAGGAATGGGGGATAAAGCTGCAGAAGCTGTGGAGATTGCTTCCAAGAATGGCCCATATCTATCAAAAGACGATTTCAGACAGCGCACGAAAGTCAGCAAAACAGTCATTGATCTGATGGATGAGATGGGGCTTCTCGGAGATCTTCCGGAAACCAATCAGCTTTCACTTTTTGACTTTACATAAGCTATATTGGAGTACTTGTCTTGTCCCGAAATAAAAAAGGAATCGTATATTTTACGATTCCTTTTTTCCCTCATCTAAATTCATGTATGTCTTTTAAATATTTAAATAAAATTGCGATTTACATATATAAAAGGTACACCAAATTTTGATTACAGCTTTGTTACGTTCACTGCCTGAGGTCCCTTTTCGCCCTGGAAAATCTCAAATTCGACTTCCTGACCTTCTTCAAGGCTCTTGTATCCTTCCATGTTCAGTCCGCTGTAATGAACGAAAATATCATTACCGGCTTCGTCAGAGATGAATCCATAGCCTTTTTGGTTGTTAAACCATTTTACGGTGCCCTTGTTCATCGGTACTACCTCCATTATAGATTTGTGGATAACGATCATCAACCGTTACCAAAGTGTATATATTCTATACTACTTTATCATGCATTTGTAAATTCGTCAATAGTTGCATGATAAATGCGCAAAAAACTATGTGATTATAACAAAAAGCAAAAAAAATTAGCGATTTTTCATTGTGTGAAAATGCATTATCCTTTACAATGATAGAAAAGAAAGAAAATTTGGAGGGAATCTTGTATGAGAATATCTACGAAAGGAATATATGCATTAGAAATAGTAGCAGACCTTGCCATGCATTCGACAGAGGATTCCTGGGAAAGCCTTAAAAATATTGCGAATCGTCGAAACCTTTCAGAAAAATATTTGGAACGTATTATGAAAGGACTGAAAGACAATGGGGTCGTTGTCAGCGTACGCGGGGCGTATGGCGGATACTGTCTTGCAAAAAATGCGGAAGAAATTACAGCATATGATGTGTTGGCAGCAGTGGAAGATGAAATGATTCCCGTATCCTGTCTCGGAGAGAAAGGGGAATGCGACAGGAATAATGGCACATGTGCTGTGCAGGAAGTGTGGCAGCAGCTCTGGGAGAGAATACAGAAGACTACAGAGAAGGTCACACTTCAGGATATTGTTGACGAAGTGGAAAAAATGAACAATGAAACGTAGAGAGGTATGTTATGAAAGTCTCTAAAAAAGCAAGATATGGGTTAAGAGCGTTAGTGGATCTGGCGGTTCACATTCAGGAATGCCCGGTGCCTCTGGTGGAGATTGCCAAGCGGCAGGAGATGTCTCTGAATTATCTGGAACAGGTATTGGGTGCATTGAGAAAAGCCGGGATCGTGAAGAGTATGAAAGGGCCAAAAGGAGGTTATTCGTTAGATAAAGAACCGAAAGAAATCACGGTAGAAGAAATATTGGCTGCAGTAGAGGGAAAATTCTGCATTGTCGAAAAAAAAGAGGAGAAAGAACTGGACGCGCTCCAGAGAGCGATTAGAAAACTGGTTTGGGATCAGATTGATGAGGATGTGATTGCCTTGCTTCAGGATATGACACTTGCCGAAATTGCGGATAAAGCAAGTGAATCTGAGAAAAAATTGAAAACGGAATCCGGTGTTGACGCGAACAGGGAAATGTGAGTATAATGAGTTAGCAATGAGAAAGAGACAAAGAGAAGAATGGCGGTGCCTTTTCCGGTATTGCCATAAGGAATATAGATTATGAATTTGCTGACTATGGAACATGTAACCAAATCCTACACAGATCGAATCCTGCTGAATGATGTCGGATTTGGAATCAATGAAAATGAGAAAATCGGTGTGATTGGAATCAACGGGATGGGGAAATCGACACTTTTGAAGGTGGCGGCACAGATAGAACCATATGATTCGGGAAAAATCAGCATGGGGAATCATGTGAAGATTTGTTACCTTCCCCAGACACCGGTTTTTGCGGAAGGAACGACGATTCTTCGGGCAGCGGTCGAGGAAAATACTGATGAGATGAATCGATGGACGATTGAGGCCGAAGCAAAATCGATGCTGAATCAGCTTGGATTCACGGATTATAATGAAAAGATCGAGCATATGTCGGGGGGACAGAAGAAGCGGGTTGCGCTGGTTCAGGCACTGCTGACGCCGGCAGACATCCTGATTCTGGATGAGCCGACCAACCACCTGGATCATGCAATGTCAGAATGGTTGGAAGAGTATCTGATACGCTTTCGGGGCGCCATTTTGATGGTGACACATGACCGCTATTTTCTGGACCGGGTGGTGAACCGGATCGTAGAGGTGGATAAAGGGAAATTGTACAGTTATCCGGGAAATTATTCGGAATTTGTGCGCCTGAAAGAAGAACGAGAAAGCATGGAACTAGCGACAGAGAGAAAGCGGAAAAGTCTGCTCAGGACGGAGCTGGAATGGCTGCATAGAGGCGCGAGAGCGCGCAGTACAAAGCAGAAAGCACATATTGACCGGATCAAAGCGATGCAGGAGATGAAGGACATTCAGGCAGAACGCCGGGTTCAGTTTGATTCGGCGGCATCCCGCATGGGAAATAAGACAATTGAATTGTCCGGAATTTCAAAGTCATATGGGGAAAGATGCCTGATTCGGGATTATTCCTATATTTTTCTGCGCAATGACCGGATTGGGATCATCGGACCGAACGGATGTGGTAAATCCACATTGCTTAAGATCATTAACGGGATCGCGAAGCCGGACAGAGGAACAGTGGAAGTGGGACAGACCATCCGCATGGGTTATTTTTCCCAGGAAAATGAATATATGGATACATCACTTAAAGTGATCGATTATATCAAAGAAGTGGGAGAATACATCACCACATCGGACGGTAAGATCACAGCTTCACAGATGCTGGAACGTTTTTTATTTGACGGAGCGATGCAGTGGTCTCCGATCGAGAAGCTTTCAGGAGGAGAAAGGCGGAGGTTGTATTTGCTGCGTATTCTGATGGGAGCACCGAATGTGCTGATTCTGGATGAGCCGACTAACGATCTGGATATTCAGACGCTCACGATTCTGGAGGATTATCTGGATCATTTTGCGGGAATTATCATTATCGTCTCACATGACCGGTATTTTCTGGATCGGACGGTGAACCGTATTTTTGCGTTTGAAGGAGACGGAGTGATCCGGCAGTCCGAAGGCGGATATTCGGATTATCTGATCCGGAAAGAGCTGGAGACCATTTCGGAAGATGAAGACGGCAGGCGTGGTGCCATTCCGAACAAGAATAATAGAGACGGCACCGGAACGACGGAAAATCAGAAACAACCCGCCAAAGACACATGGAAACAGCGTGAGAAGAAACTTAGATTTACCTATAAAGAACAGAAAGAATTCGAAACGATTGATGACGATATTGCCAGATTGGAAGCAAAAATTGAAAATCTGGACGAAGAGATTCTGAAAAATGCAACAAACTCTCTTCGCCTTGGTGAACTTGTAGCTGAGAAAGAAGGGGTGGAAGCAGAATTAGAAGAGAAGATGGAGCGCTGGGTCTATTTAAATGATCTGAATGAGCGCATACAGGAAGCGAAAGAATGATTTAGTTTAGGAGGTAACAGCTATGTGGAACAGACAGGAACTAAAAATGAGAGGGAAAATGGCGTTTAAACGCAACTATGGTGCAGCAGTTGCGGTTGCACTTCTGATGGGAATTATTTCCCTGATCTTCGGAGGCGGAAATGTCACAGAAAGACTTCAGTATTCGGATACAGTCGAGTATTCCGGTTCAGCATCTCAAAATGTGATTGAGGACTTCCTGAGTTCACCGAAAGGAATGTTGTTTGCAGGAATTGCTACATCGATCGTGCTTGTGATGGCACTGGTCGGAATGTTGCTTCAGTATCTGGTGGAAAACGTACTGATCGTCGGTGGATCACGTTTCTTCGTATTGAACCAGACCGAAAGACCGGGAGTAGGGACGATGCTCGATCCGTTCAGATCAGGACATTATGGCAACGTTGTACTGACTATGTTTCTTAGAGACTTGTATGTGTTCCTGTGGTCACTTCTTCTCGTGGTACCGGGAATCGTGAAATCTTACGAATATAAAATGGTCCCGTACATCCTTGCCGAGAATCCGGGAATGGACAGAAAAGAAGCATTCCTGATCAGCAAACAGATGATGGAAGGCCAGAAATGGGAGGCATTTGTGCTTGATCTTTCCTTCATCGGATGGAATATTTTATCTGTATTTACATGCGGAATTCTGTCCGTGCTTTATGTAGAACCGTATTATCAGGCAACGATTGCTGAGATGTATTCATTTAATAAAATGAGAGCATATCAGCAGGGATTTATCCGATAAGTGACTGGTAGGGTGGCTGGTGGGGGATACGTCCCCATCAGCCACCTTTTACTTTTTATTTTGCAGCATTCTTGGCATATTTTGTTGTAACAAGTTTTTCATATGGTGTTCTTTCTTCCAGCTCTCCGGCACTTTGCAGGATATCCTGCAGAAGTTCGAAGCTTTCTTTTTCAAAAATCAGATTCTCTTTCCAGGTATCCTGTTCATAATAACGTCTGACGATGGCGGTGATGGTTTCAAGATCGTTCTCCTTGAATTGTGGAGCAATGACTTCGGCGATTTCTTCCGGGGTATGTGTCTGGACGTAATCCATACCTTTTTGAAGCGCATTGGTGAAACTTTGGATCACATCCGGGTTTCCTTTCATATAGCTGCTTTTTGCACTGTAGGCTGTGTAGGGAACGTAACCGGAATCTACACCGAGTGATGCTACGACATAACCGGCATTCTGCTGTTCCAGTGTGGTTGCTGCAGGTTCGAACTCGATCGTGAAGTCTCCCTGACCGCCGGAAAATGCGGCGGCGGTGGAACCGAAATCGATGCTTTGATTGATGGTCAGGTCTTTGGAAGGATCAATTCCATTTTGTTTGAGGATATACTCGAATACCATTTCCGGCATGCCACCTGCTGCCTCCATAGCAATGTAAATAATCGTCTGATAACTGCTTTGCGGTCATTTCAGCAGGCAAATCAGACACAAAATTGCAGGCAAGTGCTGTGATTTCTTCCTTTGTCTTTACGATGTTGTATGGCTTCAATGAATTATCCGTAGCTTCCAGGATTCCTTGCTCTTTCATCAGCTCGATATAGGGCATGATATTTTTCTTTGTCTTCTTGATTCCAAGCGCTGTTATGTGTTCCGCAAGATATTTCGCAGATGTAAAATGCCGTTCTTCCTCAGCAATCAGTTTCATGACAACAGCAATGATCGTATTCTCACGGCGGTTCAGCTCGATAGCAGGACTGTAATCAATCAGATTGGATAAGCCGTATTTTAATGTAATCTCCGGAAGGCCATTTTCATCTACCTCAATACGCTCAATGAGCAGTTCAATATCTCTTCGGTCAAGATTTCCTCCTGCGATGATCTTATCTACAACATCCAGAGCATTTCTAAGTTTATCCTTCACATCCGGAGTTTCTAAAACTGTTGCATCCAGATCGCTTAACTTTTTTTCCAATCCACGGATTTGTGATAATAAATCATTCTGCAAGGAATCGTAAGTTTCTTTAATCAGATCTTCATTTCCGGCAGAGATTGCCATATCTTTTACTTTTTGAGTAAGAAGCACTTTGAGCTGATCTTTTCGTTCGTTGATGTCTGCTTGAAGATCCAGTTTCTTTTCTTCTATTGTTTTCTTCTCTGATTCAAAATCCTTCAAGTCATAGCTGGCGATTACTTCACATAAGGCATTCCGACACAGCTTGATATAGGCTAAAACATCCTCCATCAGATCCGCTTCTTCAATCAAATGAGCTTTCGAACAATAGCGTCTTCCCTTTGTGTTGTAGGTAGTGCAGATATAATATTTTCGCTCTCTGGCAGAAGTCTGGCGTTTGATCGGAGTCAGGCGGCACCCGCAGTCTTTGCAAAAAAGACAACTTCCAAATGGATTTGGAATCTCAGATCCAATCCACTCACCACGGCTGCCGCGGTAATTTGTTCTGTTACGTTTTTCTTTTAATTCCTGTACGAGTGAAAATGTTGCCCGATCAATGATTGCCGGATGATGATTTTTAAAGATGCATTGCTCCTCTTTGGGAACTCGTTTATCTTTCCCGTGCACGGTATTTCTTGCACGCTTCCTTAGACGAAATGTGCCCATGTAAAAATCATTATCCAGAATTTCTTTTACCATTCCATCTGTCCAAGTTGAAACAACTTTACGTTTCGATAACCGTCCTTCTTCAAGCTCACGTTCCCGCTGCACCATGGATGGCGTGGGTATTCCCTGATCGGTCAAATAGTTCGCAATTTTGCGGTATCCGGATCCGGAAATATAAAGATCGTAAATCCGTTTGATTTCTTCTGCTTCTTTTGGAACAATTTCCAGTATTGTTTTGTCCTTTGGATTACGTTTGTAGCCGAAGGGTGGTCGAGTCATTAAAGTGCCTTCTTTCTGCCGGGCACCGATGGCACGTTTAATCTTTTTACTGGTATCCTTTACATAACGCTCATTGAACCATGTCTTTATACCGATGGTATCGTCACTGGAGTCCATGGAATCGTAATTATCGTCGATGACGATCAGATGCTTTCCCCGTTCCTGGAATTCGTCCAGAAGCAAAAGAACCTTTGCATTATGTCGTCCTAAACGTGAAAAATCCTTGACGTATACAGTATCAATTTCTTTATCCAGATCCGCCATCATTTGCTGAAAGCCCGGTCTGTCAAAGATGTAGCCAGAAACTCCGTCGTCTTCATACCAACGATCAATGACAGTATCATGATCGGCAGCATATTGATTGATTATTAGTTTCTGGTTTTCTATCGAGACGTAGTTTCTTTTGTCATCGTCTCTGGAGAGTCGAACATAGCCTGCGTTCATTCGTACACTTCCTTTCTCTGATGCTCAGATATGATTTTTAATTAGTGCTTTCAATCCGTCATGGATATTTTTCTTGCTGCTTCCATCAAGGAATACAACCACTCGAAATCCCAAATTCAAAAACTGTACCCTTGCCTCATCAAATTCTTCCTGTGACGAAAAATCATTCCGCCAGAGGTAATAGGTTGGTTTACTCATAATCTGTTTTCCCCTATTTTTTCTAAATGTATGAAACGATAGCACTATGTGTGCATGTCTTAGTGGTTCCATTAATGAATATGGAATTTTTGATTTGATGAAGAAGAGAAGGGAATTCTTCTTGTTTTTGAATTTGTATTATAAGTATACACGAATAACGAAGAGTTTTGGTTTCATGAGATGTAACTTATATATAAATTGACGTCACTGCTATTTTTCCTTTGGAGAAAAAATAGGAGATTCTAAAAATGTTATTGTATATGAAAGAAAGGAGGTGAAATGCATGAAAAGCAGTAAAAAACTATTTAATAAAGTAACAACTAGAAAACCGGAAAGAACGAAAGGAGTAATGCTTATGAAAAAGAATTTTAGAAACGATTATCTGTCTGAGAGAAGTATAAGTAGTAGTTTTACAAACGATTTACTTAAGAACGAAATGAAAGAAAGATTGCATGAAGAGATTATAAAAATGAATTCTTCATGTGATAAGTCCTATACACACGCGTATATTCCATGGCGCGAATTTGACGGACTTTTAGTCGAATGCGAGAGGTGCGAAAAATTAGATTGTGAACGCAATGGTGGAGAAGCATTTGGTTTTAAGGTTTACTATATGCGAGGCGGTCAGGAATACGACGTTTGTACCATTGGGCTTATTTACGATGAAAGAAATGCATATGAAGCAGATTATTTGATTGATATGTACATTTAGATTATCTGTTTGCAAAACATAAGATAGGGACTGTAGTCGAAAAAGAGGAAGATGTTTGCTTTTTAGGCAGCATCTTTCTCTTTTTCGATTATTGGCGTGAAAATGTGGCGGGTATTATTTCTCGGTTGTGTGGAAAAACATTTGTCCCGGGAATTCCCATTTTGCACATATATGATAGAAAAAGAGGTTTATAGAAAAAGTATATTCTGAAGCAAAATTGAGTTGTAAGGTAATCTATGTAGAAAATGGTCATTTGTCGTATAGATTTTTCGAGAATTACACACATACTTTTTATGTTCTAAGTTTTGAAATGATATTTGATTTATTTTAATCTAAAACTGAATTTAAACGTTATTAAAAAAACAAATTCCGTAATAAGTTATACGGAATTTGTTTTTAACGAGAAAATAAACACATTATAAATTTAAACTATCAAATGAAATTCACGTGTGAAAAATGTTTGATTTTGTCTAAAAAATCCACTTGATTTAATCAGAATCAATGAATTGCACATTCCGAATAAACGGAATGTCATTTTCGCATAAGCGGTGTATTCGGAATGCATCACCCGTGTGCTTTATTGTGAGCGGAAGCAGCCTATGCCATTGCTTGCTTGATTACCATAAACTGCAAATAGATTCTGGGGTCAATGGGGCATATTAGCGCCGACTTTAGTCCTTGCCATTGAAGCCTGAAGACATTTGTAGTAGTACATACACCGCCTGAGTAAAAGTAGCGGACCGAGTCATCAAAAGGTTTACACTGTTTGGGCGAAATTTGCAATGAATATACAACCATAATAGAAAAAGCTATTGCACATTATAGCATATTGCTTCTACAATACAAATTGAAAGCATAAAGCAGGAATAAAGAAAAAGATACCCATATATAGTTGGAAACTTGATTGTGGAAATAAAGAAAAATACTCACATATAGCTGGGAATTCTATCTTGTGAATAGAGAAAAAGGATACCCCAGATATAGCTGGGAACTTGATTACGGAAATAAAGAAAAAAGATACTCACATATAGCTGGGAACTTGATTGTGAAAATAAAGAAAAAAATACTCACATATAGCTGGGAACTTGATTGTGAAAATAAAGAAAAAAATACTCACATATAGTTGGGAACTTGTTTATGAAAATAAAGAAAAAAGATACCCAGATATAGCTGGGAACTTGGTTGTGGAAATAAAGAAAAAAAGATACTCATCAAAAAACGAAAGAAATAAAAAGGAAATGTTCTTGGATGAATGTTGATTATGTCCCAACTATATATGAGAACATAAAAAAGTATTTCCTATGAAAAGATATATCGGAAATGCCCCAAGTATAGATGGTCAAATTGTGTTTTGAAAATAAATATTCCCATGTAAAGATGAGAAAATGTTTGTCCGTATATTTTATACAATATAGCGAATTATATAGCGCTTTTTTTAAAACTCTTGATTTATTTTATCTTGATAATTCGTTTTAAAAATTTTCAAAAACCAAATTGCGTAATAAGTTATACGCAATTCAGTTTTGATGCGAACGAAAGATACAATACGAATTTAATCTAAATTGGAATTCTAAAATCAGATAAATTCAAATAACATATTGTTTTAAGTACGGTTCATTTTATAATCCTGAATTATTCATGGAGCAGTATTAGGAGCTAATAACTGCATCATGAATCTCTCAGACGCTCCACACAGCCATAACCTCTTGTTGTGGTCAAGCTTTTTTGTAACATTTGTGGCTAAAAAAATTCATTGGATTGTTGCTTGGATAATACCGTAGTTTCCAGTGTATGTAAAGGATGCTTTGCACCGCCTTTGGCGGCCTTGTCCTTGACATACACTGAAAGCTCCTGGTGAAGAATAATCAAGCAATCCAATCTGGAACTGTATCGCATTAAGCGATTCTAGCCTGATAATGTGTTAAATAACCATTGAAGCTGTGAGGTCGTACATGATTGTATTCAACATATACAAACTCCTCTACAGCCTGATACAAAGCTTCCTCGGTATCATATTCTATTTCCGACAAATATCGGAACGTGTCTGGAATGAGTATGGGCAAAGAGAACGGGAATTGTCTGTTGAGATACCGGCAGTTAATTTTCATATCACGGATGACCAGCTGGGTTACGGAACAGCAAAAGAAAAATTCAGAGCCAATGTGATGGCGATCCAGGTTCTGAAAAAATGTGAAAGAGAGAACCGTTATGCATCACCAGAGGAGCAGGAAATTCTGTCAAACTATGTTGGCTGGGGAGGATTGCCGGATGCCTTTGATGAAAGCAAAGCTTCCTGGAGTGAGGAGTATCAGGAACTGAAAGATCTGCTTACCAAAGAGGAGTATGCGGCGGAAGCCCTGACGATTTCCCTGAATGAAAAAGCAAGGGTTGATCTTCCTTATATGGCAGGGCTGACAGGTAAGACGGAAGAGAAAGTTGCAGAAGAACTGACAGGAGTAATCTTTCGGGATCCGGTCAATGGACAGTGGGAGACTGCGGATGAATATCTATCCGGTAATGTCCGGGAGAAGCTGAAAACGGCAAGAATCTTTGCAGAAAACCACCCGGAATTTACCAGCAATGTAAATGCCCTTAAGCAGGTGCAGCCGGTAGACCTGGATGCATCAGAGATTGAAGTCCGAATCGGAGCCATATGGATCGCCCCGGAAATATACCGGGATTTTATGGAAGAACTATTTGATACCCCGGGTTATCTGGTCGGAAGGGTAATTGATATCCGGTATTTGGTAGCCAGCGGTGCATGGAATATCAGCGGTAAAAATGCGGACAGTGACCGGAATGTGCTGACCACGGCAACGTATGGTACGAGCCGGATCAATGCCTATAAGATTCTGGAAGAAACCCTGACTCAAACTTCCCACACCAATCAGGTGTACTGTACCTTGAAAATTCAATATTTTAGCCAATAAAAAGGGCATAAATAACGCTCTTTTGATATAATGGAATTGTCCAGAAAC